>JBKOZX010000255.1:0-3916 GCA_046726115.1 Actinomycetota bacterium
GGGCCTCGCCGTCGAGTGGACCGTCGGTGCGGGCGAGGAGCAGCACGCGCTGACCGGTGGCGGCGAGCGTGGCTGCCTTCGCCGCTACGTCGCCGTTGCGCCCGGCCCAGACCATCTCGGGTGCACCGAGCACCCACGTGCCGCGGTCGCCGAACGTCGCCGCGCTCCATTTGCGCGCCGACGAGAACGGGACGAACCCGGTACGTGACCACGAGTCGGTCGGCGGAAAGGCCTCGGCGATCGCGTTCAGTGTCGCGTTGCGGTCCTCGTCGGCGGCGAGGGCACCGAGCGCGGCATCGACGGGCGCATGGTCGTCGAGCCGCTCGAGGCGGTCGAACACGATGTTCCCGTCGGTGAGTGTGCCCGTCTTGTCGAAGCAGACCACGTCGACCCGGGCCAGCCCCTCGACGGCCGGGAGCTCCTGGACGAGAACCTTGCGGCGTGCCAACGTGACCGCGGCCACCCCGAAGGCGACGCTCGTGAGCAGCACGAGGCCCTGGGGCACCATGCCGACGACGCCCGCCACGGTGCCGCTGATCGCCTCGCGCCAGTCGTCGTTGGCGTTGAACTGGCTGATGAGCAGCAGCACCGACACGACCGGGATCGCCCATGTGACGTAGCGGAGGATGCGGTTGATTCCGTCCATGAGCTCGGACCGGGCGAGCTGGAAGCGACGGGCTTCGGCGGCGAGCTTGCGGGCATAGGCGTCGTCGCCGACTGCGGTCGCCTGGAACCGTCCCGACCCCGCCACCACGAAGCTGCCGGAGAGCACGTGGTCGCCGACGACCTTGTCGACCGGTTCCGACTCGCCGGTGAGCAGCGACTCGTCGACCTGGAGCGCGGTCGTCGCGCGCACGATCCCGTCGGCAGCGATCTGGTCACCGGTTCGAAGCTCGACAACCTCGTCGAGCACGACGTCGTCGACGCCGACTTCGCGCACTTCGCCGTCGCGCACGACGCGGACCTGTGGCGCGCTGAGCACCGCCAGCTGGTCGAGGGTGCGCTTGGCGCGCAGCTCTTGCACGATGCCGATGAGCGCGTTGCTGACCAGGACGATGCCGAACAGCGCGTCCTGCGGATGCCCCACGGCGAGGATGACCACGAGCAGCACACCGAGGATGGCATTGAACCGGGTGAAAACATTCGCCCGCACGATCTCGCCGAACGTACGGCTCGTGCGCTCGGAGCTGGCGTTCGTCTCCCCCCGTGCGACGCGCTCCTGGACCTCGGCCGCGGTGAGCCCGGTGAGCGGCGTGTCGTGCGCCCGTTCGGGCGCAACGGGCTGGCCCGAACGCGGCGGCGTTGTCACGATGGCGAAGGTAGCCGAGGGGGTGCGGGAATGAGCGCGAATGGGCTGGAAGGCGAGCCGTCGTTTCCCTCCGAGACCGGCGGCTTCGGGTCGTCACACGTGGGACTCGCCGGCGCGGTGCTCGACGCGGTCGCCACCTGGCTCGCGGCGAGCCGGCAGAGTCGGGTCGTGAAGGTGCCCGACTTCCGAGGGCATCACGTCAGCGAGACGTTCCTCCCCGCGCTGCAGGCGGGCGTCAAACTGCACGTCGTGCGCCACCCCGAGGACCCGAGCCAGAAGTAGTCACGCTCGGGCGCGAGCGACTACTCACCTCACACGATGAAGCCGATGATCTGGAAGGAGCGCAAGCGGCTCGTCGCCATCGTGACGATCGCGGCCACTCTCTTCGTCGGCGTGTGGGTCGTCGTCGCCGTCGTGGTGCCGCTCGTCGAGCAGGCCCCGTGCGCCGGCATCGAGTTTCGTACTCCGGCGGCGTCGCAACCATCGAGCACCGTGCGCAGCCGACCTGCAATCGGTGGACAAGGCGGCTTGGCAGGAAAGGTGCAGTCGGCGCTGCGGAGCCCGGGCGATACCGTGTACTGCCACGACTTCGCCGATCCGTTCGTGCTGCGAACGGGCGCTGCGTACTACGCCTACTCGACCAACACCGCCGACGCCCACGTACCGGTCCTCACGTCGGGCGGTCTGTTCGGGACCGGGCGGCGTTCGGACGCACTCCCCCAACTTCCGACGTGGTCGCCCCCTGGAAGAGTGTGGGCGCCTGCCGTGCTCGTGCGACCGGAGGGCTTCGTCCTGTATTACGCGACCCAAGCACCGAGTCCCGACCGGCAGTGCCTGTCGCGCGCGATCGCGGCGCGACCGGGAGGGCCCTTCATCGACGACTCGAGTGCCCCGCTCGTCTGTCCCGCGCACGGTGGCGCCATCGACGCCAGCCCGTTCGTCGACGCCGACGGGCGCGCGTACCTCCTCTGGAAGGAATCGGACGACACCACGGGCATCGTGGCGCAGGAGCTGTCGCCCGACGGCCTCAGCCTGATCGGACCGGTGCAACCTCTCCTCCAGGCAGATCAAGCCTGGGAAGCGGGCGTCGTCGAGGCTCCGAGCATGGTCGCGTCCGGCGGCCGGTACTACGTCTTCTATTCCGGCAACGACTGGGAGTCCGCCGACTATGCGATCGGCTACGCAGTCTGCGACTCGCCGCTGGGACCCTGCACCAAACCGCTCACCTCACCGTGGCTCGCGTCGACCGGCCAGGCGCAGGGCCCAGGCGGGCCAGACGTCTTCTCGGACGGGCAAGGACAGCTGTGGTTCGCGTTGCACGCATGGATACACGGCAAGGTCGGCTACCCGGACGGCGCTCGCAACTTGTTCGTGGCGCGTCTCGCCTTCGTGAACGGCGAGCCGGTGATCGGGTAGGTCGTCAGGCCGACGAACGGTCGGACGTCGGGACGAGGTCGATCTCGCCGGTGTCGTCGTCCTCGAGCAGGCGGAAGCCGGCGAGCTCGGCGAGGCGGGCGCGGCCCTCGTCGGGACCGATGGCGATGAGCTCGTCGTCCGCCTGCAGTCGAACGAGGCCACGGGGGCGGTAGAGGTACCGGCCGGCGCGCCGGATCGCGAGCAGGTACGAGCCTGTCTCGAGCTCCAGCTTGATCTCGCGCAGGGTACGGCCGTCGAGTTGTGAGCCGGCCGCGACAGGCACGCGGGCGATCACCTCGTCGCTGTCGCCCAGCGCCAAAGCCAGTACCGGGTGCATCTCCTCGCCCTGCTCGACGAGCCAGACCATCTGCCGGGCCGCGTCGCCGAGCTCCTCGGCCGCGCTCCCGAGGTGCAGCAGACCCCGCAACGGAGACGGGTCGATGTGCTCGGCCGCGCTGCGAAGCACCCAGACCTCGAGGCGCTCGCGCATCTCGTCGAGCCGGTCCTCGAGGTGGCTGACCTCGGCGGCGAGGCTCTGGTCGTACAACAGCAGCGCCGAGTAGGCGAGACCGACCGCCACCTCGGAGATGTTCTTCATCTCGACGAGGACGTCGACGGCGCGGTCGAGATCGGTGATCGTCGGGTCGTCGCCGGCGCTCGGTGGTCGCCACTCGGGCGCGCCCGCATGGGCGCGCAGCTCGGCGATGCCGTCGGGCGGTCCCCGCAGGATAAGGATGTCGTCCGGCAGCATGATCTCGTCGCCGTCGGGGTAGATGACCCACTCCTTGCCCCGCCGGATCGCCACGACGCGCATCGCCACCTCGACAGGGAGGTCGACGTCGGCCAGCGCGCGGCCCGCAAGCTCGGACCCGTCGCGCACGCGGACGCGGTGCGACACCTCCTCGGCGGCGGCCAGATCGGCGACCAGCGCGGCCGGGATCCCGAGGCGGTGGGTGACGATGCGCGAGATGTCCACCGCCGCGTTGCCGATCTGCTCCATCGTCGCGATGACGTGGAGCACGCTCGACATCTGCTCGGCGTCGTGCGGGGATCGCGCGGCGAGAATGCACACCTCGCGCATCTCGTGCACGAGCCCGTCGAGGCGCTCGTCCAGGTCGACGACCTCTTCGGCCATCGCGTTGTCGCCGAAGAAGAGGGCCGCGTAGCCGAGATCGACCATGAGCTCCGAGG
>JBKOZX010000256.1:0-3946 GCA_046726115.1 Actinomycetota bacterium
TCTCCGAGCAGCCGGTGAAGCGAGTGTGCACAGGTGACACGGTGGTGTTGCGGTTTCACTACAAGGCTGACGAAGCGATCCAGAAGCCCGTCTTCGGGCTGGCGATCTACACCCTCGACGGGGTGCGGGTGACGGGCCCCAGCACACGCGACTTCGGTCTCGTTCCGGACAAGCTCGAGGCGGGAGCCGAGGGATACGTCGACCTCAGGATCGAGCGGCTGCTCCTCCTGCCCGGCACGTACGACATCAGCGCTTCGTTGCACAACAACGCCGGCACCCACGTGTGGGACATGCGCCACCGCGTTCTGCGCTTCGACGTCGAGTTCGGCCATCCGCACGAGGAGTACGGGTTCACGTCGCTGGGCGGGAACTGGGAGGGTGACATCCTGGACGGCCCTCGGTGACCCGCCTTAAGGCCCAGCCCGAGACACCCGGGGTCGCATCGGTCGTCGTCGTCAACTACCGCGGCGCCGACGACACGTGCACCGCACTCGCCGCGTTGCGCGAGGTCAACTGGCCCCGCGAGCAGCTCGAGGTGATCGTCGTCGACAACGCGTCGGGTGACGGCAGCGTCGAACGGATCGCGAAGGAGTTCCCCGACGTTCGCGTGCTTGCGCTCGAGGAGAACCGCGGCTTCGCCGCCGGGTGCAACGCCGGGGCCCAGGCCGCGACGGGCGAGATCATCGCGTTCCTGAACAACGACGCCCGCCCCGATCCCGAGTGGGTGTCGGCGGCGGCGGCGGTGCTCGCCCGCGACGGGTCGGTCGCGTGCGTGGCCAGCAAGGTGCTCGACTGGGACGGCGAGCTCGTCGACTTCGTCGACGCCGGGCTCGGCTTCTACGGGCACGGGTTCAAGCTCCACGCCGGCGAGCCCGACAGCCCGGCCTACGACCGCGAGGCCGACGTGCTGTTCGCCTCGGGTGCCGCCATGGTCGTCCGGGCGTCGACGTTCCGGGAGGTGGGCGGGTTCGACGAGCGCTACTTCCTGTTCTTCGAGGACGTCGACCTCGGCTGGCGCTACTGGCTGCTCGGGTACCGGGTGCGCTACGTCCCCGCGTCGCTCACATACCACCGTCATCATCGGTCGGTCGGCGCGTTGAGCGCGGCCCAGGAGGACCACCTCCTCGAGCGCAACGCCCTGTTCACGATCTTCAAGAACTACGACGACGAGAACCTCGACCGGGCACTCGGGGCCGCCCTCATGCTCGCGGTGCGGCGCGGGACTGTCCGCGGCGGCGACGACACCGCCGTGCTCGACCCCCAGCGCCGTCCGCCGGTCCCGGAGGCTGACGAGAACGACAGGGTCGCGGTCGATCCTCGGACGTTGGCGCCCGCCTACGCCGTCGACGCGTTCGTCGAGCGGCTCCCCGAGCTCACCCGGGACCGGAAGGAGATCCAGGCGGCGCGCCGGCGCGCCGACCACGAGATCACGCGCCTGTTCCGGCTCCCGCTGTTCTCCAACGTCGGCGATCCCGCGTTCGTGGCGTCGTTCTCGGCCACCGTCGACGCGCTGGGCGTCGACAGGATCGTGTCGCAACGGCATCGCGTCGTCGTCCTCACGGGCGACGTGCTGGAGCCGAAGATGGCGGGCCCGGCGATCCGGGCGTGGCACATGGCGTGCACGCTGGCGCGGGAGCACGAAGTTCAGCTTGCGAGCACCCAGGAGTGCAGCCTCTGGCACCCGGACTTCCCGGTCCGCGTGGTCGACGAACGCGAGATCGAGGACCTCGAAGCCTGGTGCGACGTCCTGATCTTCCAGGGCAACCTCATGCGCCAGCACCCGGTGCTGCGCGACACGCAGAAGATCGTCGTCACCGACATCTACGACCCGTTCCACTTGGAGGTGCTGGAGCAGGCACGCAGCCTCGACCCGCCGGCTCGCCTCCTCGCCGTCCAGTCCTCCACCGACGTGCTCAACGAGCAGCTCCGGCGGGGCGACTTCTTCCTCTGCGCGAGCGAGAAGCAGCGGGACTTCTGGCTCGGGCAGCTGGCGTCCGTCGGCCGCATCAACCCGGCGACGTACGACCGGGGCGAGAACCTCGAGCGTCTGCTGGCGGTGGCGCCGTTCGGCGTGAGCGACGAGCCGCCGCGCCACACGCGGCCCGTGCTCCGCGGCGTCCTGCCCGGCATCGGCGATGACGACAAGATCGTGCTCTGGGGGGGCGGCATCTACAACTGGTTCGACCCCCTGACGCTGCTGCGGGCGGTCGACAAGCTGCGCCGGCGCCTCCCCGAGGTGCGGCTGTACTTCCTGGGGCTCCGGCACCCCAACCCGCAGGTCGGTGAGATGAAGATGGCCGACGACGCCGTCGCCCTCGCCGACGAGCTCGGCCTCGTCGGGACGCACGTGTTCTTCAACGAGGACTGGGTCGAGTACGACGAGCGCCAGAACTACCTGCTCGAAGCCGACATCGGGGTGAGCACACACCTCGACCACGTCGAGACGGAGTTCTCGTTCCGGACGCGCCTGCTCGACTACCTCTGGGCGTCACTTCCGATCGTCGCCACATCCGGCGACTCGCTGGCCGCGCTCATCGATTCGAGCGGCATCGGGCTCACCGTCCCGGCCGGCGACGTCGACGCGCTGGAAGCCGCGCTGTTCCGGCTCCTCGACGACGACGAGTTCAACCGATCGTGCCGGACTGCGATCGAACGTGTCGTCCCCGGCTATCAGTGGTCGACGGTGCTCGAACCGCTCCTCGAGTTCTGCCGGACGCCGAGCCGCGCCCCCGACCTGGTCGATCCCGAGACCGCCGCCATGGTCGGGAGCCTGCAGACCGGCATGTGGGACCGCATCGGATGGCGGGCCGACCTCCGCAAGACGCTGCGGTTTGCTCGCCGTCGCGAGTGGCGCGCGCTGGCAGCCAAGCTCCGGCAGCGGTTCAGCCCGCGGCCGCGGCGAGGCTGACCGGTAGGACGAAGTCGGGACGGTCCCCGAAGCCGGGGTTGTAGTACGGGTCGCGTCGCAGGATGCGCCCCCACCGCGCCCGCAACGCCTCGAGCTCCTCCTCGCTCACGCTGCCGGTCGCGCGGCTGGACGTCTCGAAGTGGAACAGCTCCGCGTACGGGTCGAACACGTTGCGGTACCCGGCGTGGTACAGCTTCAGGCAGTAGTCGACGTCGTTGTAGTTGAGCGGGAACTCGAGCGACATTCCGCCGACGGCGTCGAAGCAGTCGCGCCGCGTCATCAGGCACGCGGCGGTCACAGCGATGCAGTTCGTCGGCGTGCGTGTGTTGTCCATGTGGCCGTCGAGGTCGGCGGGGAACCCGTAGTAGGGGTGACCGACGTTCCCGCCGACGGCGACGACCCCGACGTGCTGGAGCCGCCGGTCGGCGAAGCGAAGCTTGGCACCAACGGCGCCGACGCTGGGCTCCCAAGCGAACATGAGCAGCGACTCGATCCACTCCGGCGTGATCACTTCGGTGTCGTCGTTCAGGAAGACCACGACGTCGCTCCGCGCTTTGAGCACACCGGTGTTGATCTTGCGGGCGAAGTTGAACGGCTCCCCATACGGGACGATCCGGAGCCGCTCGCCACCCGCGGCGACGAGCTCGGCGCGAGCGGTGTCGTCGGTGTCGTCGTCGACCACGCAGACGATCTCGTAGTCGGGATACGTCGAGCGGCGCACGATGCTCCCGACGCAGTTGGCCACCAGGTTCAGCTGCTGCCCGTGGACGAGGCGCCGGGTGCCGCGCGTGGGGATCACGACCGAGACGGGCGGCGGCGTCGCCAGCGCCGGGCGGAGCCGGAGGAGGCGAGGCCGGTCGCGATCGTGCTCGACCACGGCAGGGAACCGGGTCCGTTCCAGGTGCTCGGCCACGGCGCGCAGCGCGGCGGCCGGCGCGCGCGCCGGCGTGGTCCCCGCGTACGGGAGGCGGCGGTGGTACAGCACATCGGCCACGTGGACGATGCGCCGGGCCCGCTCGCTGACCCGCAGCGCGACGT
>JBKOZX010000257.1:0-7286 GCA_046726115.1 Actinomycetota bacterium
GCCTGCCACAGCGTGACCCGCATCGCCTCCGTGTCGATGTACGCGTCGGCCGCTTTGAGCGCGACTCCCTGGAACGTCGACAGCGGCCGGCCGAACTGCTGGCGTTCCGACGTGTAGTCGGCGGCCATGCGCAGCGCGGCCTCGGCCACACCGACCTGCGTGGCGCACAAGCCGACGAGCGCCCGATCGAGCATCCACGCCGTTACGCGGCGTCCGTCGACATCCTTGCTGCCGCCGAGGCGGTCGGCGAGCGCCCCGGCGAAGGTCAGGTGCGCGACCTTCGATCGGTCGGTCGTCGCCGCGACCGTGGGCTCGACACCGCGGCCGGCGGGGTCCACCAGGAACACGCCGAGGCCGCCGTCACCGGTCGACGCCGGCACAAGGATGCGGTCGGCGACGTGCGCGGCGGTGACGCTCGGCTTGTGGCCGTCGAGCCGCCACGAGCCGCCGTCTCGGGTGGCGGTCACTTGCGGGAGCAGCGCGTCGTTGACTCCGGCCTCGGACAGGGCGGCGGTGAGGACGACGTCGCCCGACGCGACGCCGGGCAGCCACGAACGCTGCTGCTCGGGGGTACCGAACTCGGCGATGGCCAGCGCGCCGAGGACGAGCGTCGGCCACAGCGGGACGGGCGCGACGCGCCGGCCCTGCTGCTCGAGCACGAGGCAGAGCTCCACGAGCCCGAGGCCGCTACCACCGTGCTCCTCGGGAACCGCGATTGCGAGCAGGCCGCCGTCGGCGAGCGCGCGCCACAGGTCGCGGTCGAATCGCTCCTCGCTGCGCTCGACTGCTTTCACTCGTTCGGGCGTTGCGTGGCCTTCGAAGATCTGCTCGGCGAGGCCCCGGACCGCGTCCTGCTCCTCGGTGAACGTGAAGTCCACCTATCTGCCCTCCCGGGACGGGCTCTCCGACTCGGGCCGGAGCGGTCGGAAGGCCGGCAGGCTCAGGTCGGGGTCGTGGTCGACCCACTCGACCTCGACCGGCATGCCGACACGGATGTCGCCGGGCTCGACGCCGATCACGTTCGCCACGAGACGCGTGCCCTCCTCGAGCTCGATGAGCCCGACCGCGAGCGGGTAATCGAACGCCGGCACCTGCGGGTAGTGGTTCACGACGAAGCTGTACACGGTGCCGCGGCCCGAGGCATCCAGGACGTCCCACTCGTACGAACGGCATTCGGAGCACATGGGGCGGGGCGGGTGGCGCAGCGTCCCGCACTTCGCGCACCGCTGGATCAGCAGTCGGTGCTGCCGGGCGCCCTCGAACCAGAACTCGTTGTCCTGGGTGAGCGCGGGACGCGGCCGCCACGGGCGCTCACCTTCGCCCTTTTTTTCTGCAGCTGCGCTGCGGCCGGTCGCCTTCGGCGCCGATCGCCCCGTGCCCGGCTTGAACTTGAGGATCCGGAAGCGCATCGTCGCCACGAGCTCGTCGTCGTCGGTCCGGTACTCGACGCGCGTCGTGACGAAGTGGCCCACACCGAGCCCGGTGGCCTTCTCGTCCGACACCGACTCGATCGTCGTAGACGTCGACAGGTGATCGCCGAGGTGCAGGTACCGGTGGTACTCCTGCTCGCAGTCCGTGGCCACGACCGACGTGAACCCGGCGTCGTCGATCATGCGCATGAGCTCGTCGCGGGCGTTGCCCCCAGTCGACGGACGCGGCCGGACACCGCGCATGACCCACGCCTGGAGCATGACGGGTGGGGCGACGATCTCCCCGTGCACCGACTGCGCGGCGGCGTCGGGATCGACGTACACCGGGTTGCCGTCGTGCACCGCCTCGACCCAGTGCCGGATCATCGGCTGGTTCACCGGGTCGGCGCCGCGCTCGGGCTCACCGACCTCGCGGCCCTCGAATGCCTTGAGCCGCGCCAGGAACTTGGCCTTGTCGGTCGTGTCAGCGGCGTCAGTCGTCGTAGCCATGTGGCTCTCTTACCGCGCCCGGCGGGCCATGCCGAGCCCGGCGGTGGCGATGATCTCGCGCTGCACCTCGTTCACTCCTCCGCCGAACGTGTTGATCTGCGCCGCCCGTCCCGCCCGCTCGACGTCTCCGTGCAGCGCGGCCCCCGGTGAGCCGGGCGGGAGGTAACCGGCGGCGCCGAGGACGCCGAGCAACGTCCGGTACACGTCGACCATCGCCTCGGTCCCGTACACCTTCACCGACGACGAGTCGGCTGGCGCGAGCGCGCCCGCGTCGAGCGCGGCGGCCATCCGCCAGTTCAACAGCTTCATCGCCTCGAGCTTGGCGTGGGCGCGGGCGAGGTCCATCTGCACCCATGGCACGTCGATCATCTTCTTCCCGGCCCGGCCGGATCCGCCCTGCCCCGACTCGGTCGTGCGGCACCAGTCGGCGACGTCGTCCCAGAGCCGGTGGGCCAACCCGCCCATCGCGGCCAGGCCGACCCGCTCGTGGTTGAGCTGCGTCGTGATGAGCTGCCAGCCGGAGTTCACGTCGCCGACGACGTTGCCCTTCGGCACGCGCACGTCGTCGTAGTACGTCGCCGTCGTGGTGTTGCCGCCGACGGTGACGATGGGCGTGCACTTGAACCCGCTCGACGCCGTCGGCACGACGATGATCGAGATGCCCTTGTGCTTGGGCGCGTCGGCGTCGGTGCGGCACGCCAGCCAGACGTAGTCGGCCTGGTTGGCGCCGCTGGTAAAGACCTTGTTGCCGTTGATCACCCACTCGTCCCCGTCGAGCACGGCGCGAGTCCGGAGCGATGCGAGGTCGGTGCCGGCTTCGGGCTCGGTGTAGCCGATGGCGAAGTTGATCTCCCCGGCCAGGATCCCGGGGAGGAAGAACGCCTTCTGCTCCTCGGTGCCGTAGCGCATGATCGTCGGCCCGACGGTGTTCAGCGTCACGAACGGGAACGGCGCTCCCGCCCGCTGCACCTCGTCGAAGAAGATGAACTGGTCCGTGGCCGGACGCCCCTGGCCGCCGAACTCGGTGGGCCATCCAATCCCGAGCCATCCGTCGGCGCCGATCTGCCGGACGACGGTGCGGAAGCTCGCGCTCCCCTCGCCCGGCTCCCCCAGCCCCGCCCGCACCTCCGGGGTCAGCAGCTGGGCGAAGTACTCGCGCAGCTCCTTGCGCAGCGCCTGCTGCTCGGGGGTGTAGTCGAGAAACATAGAACGAGTTCTAAATCTACACTCGCCGCGTGGACGACGCGACCTGATGCCCTCGCTCCCGTCCGACTACGACTCCGACCCCGAGCGCTGGCGCAGCTGCGATCGCAGCGTCCAGGTCTTCGGCGACGTGCACGAACCCGTCGCGCGCCGGATCGTCGACGAAGGGCTCGCGCCCGTGCTCGACGTCGGCGGTGGCCAGGGTTTGCTCGAGAGCCTGCTCCCGCCCGGATGGCCGGCGATCGTGGTGGACCTGTCCCCGACCCAGCTCGCTGACGCGCCCCCTCCGAAGGTGCGCGCCGATGTATCGGCGCTGCCCGTGCCCGGAGAGTGCGCAGGCGCCGTCGCCGCGCTCTGGATGCTGTACCACCTGGACGACCCAGCGGACGTCATCGCCGAGGCGGCCCGGGTGCTCCGGCCCGGCGGCCTCTTCGTCGCGAGCACGACGAGCCGGGCCAACGACCCCGAGCTGACCGACGGATACCCGCCGACGCCGTTCGACGCCGAGGAGGCACCCGCGATCGTGGCCGCCGTCCTCGGCGACGTGCAGGTCGAGCGATGGAACGCACCCATGACGTACCTGCCCGACGGCGAGGCTGTGCTCCGCTATTGCCGATCACACTCACTGCCCCGGGACGCAGCCGACAGAGTCACTCCGCCGGTGTGGCTCACGAAGCGCGGCTGTCTCGTCTACGCGTACAAGCGATGAAGGGCGCGCGTCAGGGCGGAACGAGATCGCGGCCGTCAGGCGTCTCGACGACCTGCCAGCCGAAGTAGGTCTTCAGATCGTGATGGTGGGAACAGATCCGCCAGACGTTGTGGATGCTGGTCTCGCCGCCTTCTTCCATCGGGACGATGTGGTCGATCTGGAGGAACTGGTCGTTGGCACAGCTCTTCACGCCGCACGTCGGGTATCGCGCTTCGAGAGCGCGGCGAAGCTTCGCCGGGATCGTACGAGTCGGCCGGGACACCGCGGTGATGTCGTCGCCGTCGCGTAGCAAAACGGCAACCGACGCGTCATCCAGCAGCGCCCGCGCTGTCGTCACCGGCGTCGGACCGACCCCGACGATCTCGCACTGCTCGCCGGCTTCGGTATGGCCGCGGGCCAACACCGCGCGGTCGACGGTGACGCGGACTTCGACGGGCTTGCACGGGCCTTCGCTCGCCAGCGCGACGAGCGCGTCGGCCGCGTACGCAGCGCGAGGTTCGTATCGCCCGGCGCGCCGCGCGTCGCGAAAGATCCGGTCGATGTGGGCTTCCCACGCCGCGTCGAACCGGGCGCCCGCATCGGGTGCCAGGCGCGCATCGAGGCGGTACGTACCGTCTGGATCTGTCCACTTGTACGCACGACGTGCCTCGTGCAGACGCCGCGCCCACGCCCGGTCGTCGGACTCGGCCCCGGCGCGCACCTGACGGCAGTGGTCGCGCAAGCCCTTCACGCTCGTCGAGCCCGCCGTCTCAAGGAGCTCGCGCTCGGCCTCGGGGTCTGCGAGCGCCGTCGAGGCGATCTCGGCCGCCTGCGTCTCGGACAGCCTCCCGGTGCGGAAGGCGGCGTCGGTATCGGGCAGCTGCTCGAGCGCACGCGCCGTGTCGAGGGTCCGCGCCGCGGATCCGACCGTCTCGCCGGTCGCCTCAGCAACCCAATGGGCCGCGCTGCGATGCCCGCCGTCGCGCCAGAGATTCGTCTCGTCGATTCGCCGCGCCAGCAGCGCTTTCATCGCCGTGCACACGCGCTCGCCCTCGGTCACGACCTCGAACAGCGCCGCCGCGCCGGGCCCGTCGAGATGCAGCGGATCGAGGCCGCGCGCCACCGCCTTCAGGGCGTCGACGGCGTTGCGAGCCTTCTCGAACACGGCTTCCTCCAGGACGGGCCACTGGGGGAAGTCGAGGGAACTGCCATCAGAATAGCGAACGTATGTTCGATTATCAAGCGCGGCGCCCGATTCACGACGTCCTTCGAGTTCTCGCCTTCTCCCAATGCTCCGAGAAAGTCGCCAAACCAGGGCCGATCCTCATCGCGCCGAGGACGAGGACGAAGAAGGCCGTCACAGCGATGAAGACAGAAGCGACCATCGCAATCGGCAACGCCACGATCACGATCGGGATCCTCGCGACTAGATGCCACCCGCGGGTGACGCGCAGTAGCCACCGCGGCGGTGCCGCAATGAATTGCCCGAGTGCTGCAACCGGATCACGTTGCGGCTGGCGGTTCGCGCCGCTCGCTCGAGATGCATCGGCGGTCATCTCACACAGTATCCAGCACTCCGGCGCGGCCGTGGGCGTCGAACTGCTCGCGCAGCGCGTCGACCCCGGCCGCGGTCAGCCGCCCGTACGGGCCGTCCTTCTCCGCCCGCACCCACACGTCGCCGGTCTCCCACCGCGCCGCGCGGAGCGGCTGCTTGTTCACCTTGTTGTTCGCGGTCAACGGCATCTGCCCGATGACGCGCACATAGCGCGGCGCCCACTTCGTGCCGAGGTCCGGCTGCGCGGCGAGGAATTCGGCGAACGCCTTCGGATCGAACTCGACTCCCGGGGCAAGCTCGAGCGCGGCCATGACCTGGTCGCCGGTGCGGACGTCCGGCACCGGGTACACCGCGACCATCACCCCGCCCGGAAGACGCGACAGGATCCCCTCGATGGGCGCGGCGGCGAAGTTCTCGCTGTCGACGCGCAGCCGGTCGGCGCTGCGCCCGGCGAAGTAGAACCACCCATCGGCGTCCCGGTAGGCGAGGTCACCGCTCCAGTACCAGCCGTCGCGCAGCCGCTCGGCGGTCGCCTCGTCGTTGTTGTAGTAGCCCTCGAACCGGGTGCCGGCGTCGCGGCGCACGAGCTCCCCGATCGACTCGTCGCCGTTCAGGAGCCGTCCGTGCTCGTCGAAGGCGGCGGCTGCGCACTCCTCGCCGGTCATCGGGTCCATGACGGCGACGTCGGCGCCCTCCCCCGGCCGGGGCTTGCCGAGCGCCTGCTCGGGGCAGCCCGGGAGCCGCACGATGGCGATGGCGCCCTCGCTCGATCCGTAGTTCTCGAGGAGCCTGCAATCGAAACGGGCTTCGAAGCGCTCCCGGTCGAGCGCGGATGCCTCGGTTCCGAACCCGAGCCGCAGTCGGTTGTCCGAGTCCTGCGGCGTCTCGGGCACCGCGAGGATGTACGAGAGCGCGCGCCCGACGTAGTTGAAGTACGTCGCTCCGTAGCGCCGCACGTCGGGCAGGAAGCCCGACGCCGAGAACTTGCGCCGCATCGCGATCGTCGCACCGGCTGTGACGGCGGTCGTGACGTTCGCCATGAGCGCGTTGCCGTGGAACAACGGCATCGACTCGTACAGCACGCTCTCGCGGTCGACGTCGAACATCTTGATCGTCGTCAACCCCGCGCCGGCCAAACGACCCGAGCTGCACACGACCGCCTTCGGTGCGTTCGTCGAGCCCGAGGTGAACAGGAGCAGCAGCCGCGTGTCGGGTGGCGGCAGCTGCTCGGGCACGGCCGCGCCCGCGTAGCCCCCCAGCCGCGCGTCGTACTCGCTGGTCCCGACGGTCAGCGTCGACTCCGCCGGTATCCCGAGGTCGAGGCCGTCGAGAAGCGCGGCGCCGTCCTCGTCGGTGACCACGAGCTGACAATCCGTGTGCCGAACGTCGTGCGCCAGCTCGGCGCCGCGCCGGGTCGGGTTGATGCCGACCACAGCCGCGCCCGCGAGCGCGGCGGCGCCGATCCAGTACAGGTACTCGGGGACGTTCTCGAGCAGGACGCCGACGTGGAACGGCCCGTCCCGCCGCCCATCAGCAAGCAGCGCCGCCCGCGCCGCCGCCTCGGCGACGAACGCCCGGTACGTGATCGTCTCGTGCTCGAAGAGGATCGCCGGATGATCGTCGCCGGCGCGCGCGACGATCAGCTCGGCGAAGCTCGGGGGGCGCTTGTCGGCGCGAGCGGTGTCCTCAGGCACCTGCGGGCGGCACGATCGACTTCAGCTCGACGTAATGGGACAGGCCCTCGACGCCGAACTCGCGCCCGAGGCCCGACCCCTTGTAGCCGCCGAACGGGGCGATGAAGTCCATCGTGTACTGGTTCACGCCGTACGTGCCGGTGCGGACGCGCCGGGCGATGTCGAGGCCCTGGTCGATGTCGCCGGTCCACACCGAGCCGGCCAAGCCGTACTCGCTGTCGTTGGCG
>JBKOZX010000258.1:0-6861 GCA_046726115.1 Actinomycetota bacterium
GAGCGCGGCGCGGCGGAACACGGCCAGCCGGCCCGTGTACGGATAGACGCGCAGCCGGTCGGGGGACCAGTCCGGCTTGAGCCGGGGGTTCGACCGCGAGCCGTCGCCGTCGAGCTGGTCCTCGTCGGTGTACACGAAGTCGACGCCGTCCTCGGCCGCGACCGCAAGCACGCGCTCGAGCGCGCCGGGATCCAGACGGTCACCGGCGTCGAGCCACGTGACGAGCTCGGCGTCGGTGGCGGCGACGCCCTCGGCGAGCGCCGCGGCCGGCCCTCCCGACTCGCCCGGGGCGCGCACGTCGATGCGGTCGTCGAGGCCGCCGCGCTCGATCGCTCCCCGGAGCGAAGCCAGCTCGGTGGGGCCGGCCACGACGCAGAGCTCCCAGCCGGCCGTGGTCTGCGCCCGCAGCGAATCCACCGACCCGCAGACCAGGTCGGCCGGCACGCCGACCGCCACGACCACGACCGAGACCCGCAGGTCCCGATGCGTGCGCTCGGGTCCTATATGTCCCCCAGCGGACGCATCGGGGTCGGCGGTCACCGCAGGAAGGCCCGTACGCGGTGCCAGGCGCGCAGGAGCCGGCCCGTGCGCGAGCCGAGCAGGTGCTGGGCCTCGGCCATCGCGTCCTCGTGGCGGCGCAGCTCGCTCTCCAGCACCTCGATCCGGCCGAGCGCTTCGCCGAGCCGGGCCTCGTGGCCCACGACCTCGTCGCGCGCGACGAGAAGGTCCTCACGCAGCCGCAGGTTCTCCTCGGCCACCGGCCCGGCACCCTCCTCGAGTTGGGCGTGGAGCTCGAGGACCTTCTCCCGAACCTGTCGAACCTCCGAGCGCAGCTGCCACCACGCCCGGTCGTACGACCGCACCACCTCGGGCAGCAGCGCGTGCGAGCGCTCGTAGAGCGCGGTCCAGGGCGTGATGAACGAGGCGTCGAAGTCGACGTTGCGCACGAAGCCCTGGCGGGCGAACTGCGCCGACCAGTCCTCGGGCGCGTGCACGTTCACGTGCGTCGGCTCGGCATAGTCAAACGGCGACGACGAGAACAGGACGCGATCGCAGGCGGCGCACATGTTCTCGATCGCGTGCTCGGCGTTGGCCGGCTCCATGTGCTCGAGTACCTGGATGCACACGACGAGGTCGTACTTGCGCTCGAGCGGGTCGGTGAGCGACCCGCGCCACGTGTGCTCCTTGACCGAGTCGTGGACGCCCGCGATCGCATCCTCGGAGGCGTCGACGCCGGACGCGTCGACGTCGAGGGCGCGGAGCTTCTCGACGAGCATCCCGAGCGCGCAGCCGGCGTCGAGCGCCGACTCGGGCTGGATGTCGGTCACGATGCGGCGAGCGATCCGTCCGAAATAGTCGAGCCAGTAGTCGTTGCGCTCGTACGGGACGTCCCCGTCGTGCAAGTAAGCGGACCGGCCGTATTCCACGCGACGCGAGCGTAGCGATTCACGCCCACGCGACCCGGTAGCGTGAAGTGATGCGAACGCGATCCCGGAAGTGACACGTGCGCAGACCAACCCTCCGAGGGCTCCGGGGCCGCTTGCGGCGGCGATCTGAGAAGGTCGTTCCGTACCTGTCAAAGGTCGATTCGCCCGCACGAGAGGACCCACCGACGCATTCGGTGCTCGTGCGGGGCTGGCTCGCTGTGCCGCGCGGTTCTACGTGGGAGGGGCCGTTGGTCGATGTCGGTGAGCTGCTGCCCGTCGAGCTCGTGCAGCGGGCCGAGGTGGAGGCGGGTCTGGGCGACGACTGGCAGGTGGCGGGTTACCAGACGATCGTGCCGATCACGCCCGAGACGTCAGCCGGTCGATGGGACGTCATCATCACTGTGGACGGGCGCGAGTACCGGGAGTCTCTTCCCGTCGATCCGTCGCCGGCCGCGCTCGACGAGTTCCGCGCAATCAAGGCCAAGAAGCTCGACCATATCGAGCCCCTGCTGCGGTGCCCACGCCCGGGCGACCGCGACGGCAATTGCCATGGGAAGCTCACGCGCATCAAGGCCGGGGAGCTCGAGTGCACGCGATGCAGAGCTCGCTATCCAGTCACAAAGGACGACTTCAACCTCCTGCCCGCGGACGTCGCGGCGGTCTCGGGTATCGAGCACACCGACAACATCTCCTCGTGGGGACACGATGCGATCGCCACCCACATCATCCAGAGCCACGTCGACGGCTTGGTGCTCGACGCCGGGAGCGGATTCAAGTCAACGATCTACGAGCACGTCGTCAACCTCGAAGTCGTCAAATACCCGTCGACCGACGTGCTCAGCGTCGGCGAGCATCTTCCGTTTGCGGACGCCACGTTCGATGCTGCCTTCTCGCTCAACGTCCTCGAGCACGTTCGCGACCCGTTCAGGTGCGCAACCGAGCTCGCGCGCGTCGTGCGCCCCGGCGGGAAGCTGTACGCGTCGACGCCGTTCCTGCAGCCCTACCACGGCTACCCGCACCACTACTACAACATGACCGCATCGGGGCTCGAGAACCTGTTCTCCGGCGCGTTCGACGTCGAGCAGCTCGGGGTCCCCGACTCGGCCGTGCCCATCTGGGCGCTGAGCTGGTTCCTCAACTCGTACGTCGCCGGCCTCCCGGATGACGTCGCCGAGCGGTTTCGAACGCTCACGGTGGGCGACCTCATGGCGCCGGCCGACGAGTACCTCGAAAGCGACTTCGTCACGAAGCTCCGCGCGTCGACGAATATCGAGATCGCCTGCGGCTGCATCCTCGTCGGCACCCGCCGCCCCGAGTGAGTGACTACGGCGACGGCAGCCCGTTTGGCGCCGCGAACTGGCCCCGGTACAGCGTGAAGTCCTGGTTCTGGTTGATCGGATCGTTCACGCTGTAGACGACCGTCCAGCCGGGGCCCGGAAGGCGAGCGACGCGCGCGTCGTAGGCGATCTGCTCGACCGTCCGGGCCTGGAACGTGGCGACGGTCTGTGGATCCGTACCGTTCATCACCATCTGCCACGGTCCCTGTGGGCTCTCTGAGGTCCACGCCCGCACGAAGGACTGGCCGTTCGCGTCCTTCAGCCCGTCGGCCGCGAACGCGCCCGCGAGGTAACCGCTCCCGTAGGGGACGACAGTGAGCTGCGAGGGCGGCGAGGTGTCGGGCAAGAGGTTCTTGGTGAACGGCATCGGCTTGGCATCGGCGAAGTTGCTGCTCCACGCGGGGTCGTTAGGCAGGACCGGGTCGGTGAAGTACTCGAGAGCCTGCGGATTGTCGGACGGTGCGCGTGCTACCCACGTGTCGGCCGCCACCGGAAAGTCGCTGTGCTTCGTGGTCCCGTACAAGTACACCTTGTTGTCGGCAGCGTTGTAGAACGAGCGGATACCCCAGGGAATGACGGACGGGTTCGACGGATAGGCCGGTTGGTTCGCGGGCATATCCGTCGGCCCGCTCACGAGCTGGAGCGACGGCAACGCGAAGCGGGTCATTGACGTCCCGACGACGCGCCAGTCGAATCCCGGCGGGCCAATGGCCGGCACGACCTTGTACGAGAACACCTCCACGGTGTTGCCCACCGTCACGGTCGACCCCGGCCAGTACCAGACGCTGGAACTGTAGGGAATCACGGCGAGGTGCGGCGTCAGGCAGCCTCCACCTTGCTCGACGGTGCTGTCGTGCACGTTCACCGGGTTCGGGACGGAGTTGCCACCGTCGACGGTCCCGGTCATGGTGTCGGACATCCACCACACGACGCGCCCGTCGGGCAGCGTCGAGGGCACGAATCCGTCGGCGGTGATCCAGCCGGTGTCGGCGTGCCCGAGGGAGAAGTAGGCAGACTGATAGTCCGACGCGGCGTTGAACGCCAGACCGCAGAGCTGGGTGGGTCGCGGCGGTGGCGGAGATCCCCCGAAGCATCCTGCCGCGGCGACGAGCCCGACGACCACCAGGATCAACGTGCGTCGAGCCACGTGCTACCCCTGCCCAGAGACGAATTCGCCAGCCTATGCCGAATTGCGGGAGACGCCAAGCCCCTTGGTCATCGCAGCGGCGTAGCCGCCGAGCGCGCGTAGCCGCCGGAGAGGCGCCCGCATCCTCGGCGCCTGCCCCCGCAGGACCGGGCTCACGACGTCGCGCCGCGCGTACGAGCCGGTCACGAGCATGTACTTGGCGAGGGCCTTGGCCACCGTGCGCCGGTCGGCGTGGCGGGTCAGCGTGAGCAGCCGGTTCCGTTCGTTGTAGTAGTCGAACAGCGACGACCCCGCGACGGTCGACGCCGCGTGGACGTGGCGCACGACCGAGCCGGGCACGTATCGGTATCGCCATCCCTGCTGCCGTCCGCGCCAGGCGAGCTCGAGGTCCTCGTAGTAGAGGAACAACTGCTCGTCGAACAGCCCGATGTCGCGTACGTAGCCGGCGGCGAGGAGCACCGCTCCGCCGGACCAGGCGAACACGTCCTCCGGGTTCTCGTACTGGCCGTGGTCGCGTTCGAGGTAGCCGCGGTCGGCGCCGTAGCCGTCCCCGGTCAGCACGGAGCCGATGTTGTTGATCACGTCGAACGGCCGGCCGGCGAGCGGGACCGCGTGCCACTGGGGTTCGGGGCTGACGCGCAGTTCGAGTTCGCTCCCGCCGGAGATCGCGTCGACGCGGGTGGTGTCGTCAGCCGCGAGCCGCAGCTCGCACTCGCCGGTCGGGCTCGTCTCGTCGACGGGGACGCGCAGGACCGCGCGTCCGGCAGTCCACTGGAAGTCCGACTCGGGACCCGGGCCCTGCTCCGGTCCCCAGAAACCTTCACACAGCTGCGTATCGCGCCAGACGTCCGATCCGGCGACGCGCGCGCCGCTCACCCGTACGCCGAGCCGGCGCCGGTCACCCCGACCAAGTCGGTGGGTGCCGGATCGGAGCTCGACCTCCCGAAATCGCGATGCGAACAGGATCTTCGGGCAGGCGGCGCCGAAGGCCCGGTTGTGCTGCAACGCGCGCACGAGCGGGGCGAGCCAGTCGGGCTCGACGAGCACGTCGCTGTTCACCAGGGCGACGTGGTCGACGCCGTCGAGGTCCCGCAGCGCGAGGTTGCAACCACCGGCGAAGCCCAGGTTCCGCTCGCTCGTGATGACCTGCACGTCGGGCATCTCGTCCCTCGTCCGGCCGACGACGCCGTCGGAGGAGGCGTTGTCGACGAGCACGATCGAGAACCGCTCGGCGGGCCAGTCGGTCGCGCGCAGGCGACGCAGGCAGTTGAGCGTGAGGTCGCCGCCGTTGTAGTTGAGGACGACGGCGCGGACGCTCGGTGTCACGACCGCAGGTGCCGCACGAGGCGCTCGAGCGGCTGGCGGTAGTGGGGGAGGAGAGGTAACCCGCCGAGGCGGAGGGCGGCGTTGTCCAGCACCGAGTTTGCCGGGCGCGGTGCGGGCCGGGGCGGGTCGAGGTCGGCGGTGGCGATCGGCCGCACCCGCCCGGGGTCGAGGCCCGCCGCCTCGAGCACGCTGCGGGCGAACTCGAACCACGACACCGCGCCCTGGTTCGTGACGTGGAAGAGGCCGGGTCGGCGCTCGACCGCGAGCCGCCGGATCGCCGCCGCGAGGTCGTCCGCGAAGCTCGGCTGGCCCCGCTGGTCATCGACGAACGCGAGCTTCTCGTGCTCACCTGCGAGTCGCAGGATCGTCTTGACCATGTTGGCGCCGTGCAGGCCGCACACCCACGACGTCCGGACGATCGTCGCGTCCGACTCGATCTCCCGCTCGCCGCCGAGCTTGGAGCGTCCGTAGACCGACACGGGGTTCGGCGTGTCCCACTCCACGTACGGCTCTGGCTTGGTTCCGTCGAAGACGTAGTCGGTCGACAGGTAGCACAGCCACGAGCCGGCGCGGCGGGCACCTTCGACCACATTGCGGGTGCCGAGCGCGTTCACGAGGAACGCGCGGTCGGGATCGCCCTCGCAGGCGTCGACGGCGGTCCACGCACCGGCGTGCACGACGACGTCGGGCGCGGTCGAGGTGATCGCCTGCAGCACCGCGTCGCGGTCGCCGACGTCGAGCGTGGCGTGGTCGGCGGCGATCACCTCGTCCCGGGCGAATGCATCGACGACCTCGCGCCCGATCTGGCCCCCGGCGCCGGTGACGAGAACGCGCGTCCGTGGCGACGGCGGCTTTGCCGACCGGCGCCGCAAAGCCGGAGCTTGCGACGGCGACGGAGTCATGTTGACCAGGCGGATCCCTCGACGACCGGTGCCCGCTCGCGGAGCGGCTCCCACCAGTCGCGGTGTTGCGCATACCACCGCACCGTCTCCGCGAGTCCCCGGTCGAAGGGGATCTGCGGTTCCCAGCCCAGCTCGCGCCGGATCTTCGACCAGTCGAGGATGTACCGGCGGTCGTGCCCGGGCCGGTCGGGGATGATCGTCTTCAGGTCGGACGGCTTCCCGAGCTCGGCGAGGACGGCGTCGGCGATCTCCTCGATGCTCTTCTCGACCCCGGTGCCCACGTGGTACGTCTCGCCGACGCGCCCGCGCTCGAGCACGGCGTCGATGGCGGCGCAGTGGTCGAGGGCGTGGATCCACTCGCGCCGGTTCTCGGTCGACGCGTACATCTGCAGCGGCGTGTCGTCGAGGGCGCTGGTCACGAACACGGGGATGACCTTCTCGGGGAACTGGTACGGCCCGTAGTTGTTGGCGCAGTTCGTGATCGTGACTGGGAGACCGTACGTCTCGTGATACGCCCGCACCGCGTGGTCCGCGCCGGCCTTGGACGCGTTGTAGGGCGTACGGGGTTGATACGGCGACGTCTCGGTGAAGAGGTCCGTGCTGTCGAGCGCGAGGTCGCCGTAGACCTCGCACGTCGAGATGTGATGGAAGCGGTTGATCCCGACGCTGCGAGCCGCCTCGAGCAGCGTTTGCGTGCCGACGACGTTGGTGCGGAAGAAGGG
>JBKOZX010000259.1:0-8898 GCA_046726115.1 Actinomycetota bacterium
CAGCTCGGCGGCGAGCGCGCCGTCGGAGCACCCGAGATCGAGGACCCTGCTCGGCCGGCGGTCGGTGAGCCAGGCCAGGATGCGCCCGTGTGACGTATCTGGCTCGAGCTTCCGCTCGTAGGCGCGACTCGCGAACGCGGACTCCCCCGATCCGAGCCCCATCTTGTGCGCCCGGTAGCGGAGGACGCGGCCCGCCACGTCGCGGGCGTACTTCATGCCGTTCACGTACGAGATCTCGTCGCCGTAGAACGTCGGGATCGAGATCTCGTCGATGCGCTTCCCCGCCTCGAGGAGCTGCAGGATGACCTGGGTGTCGAAGTCGAAGGCGTCGGAGTTGCCTTCGAACGGGACCTGCTCGAGCGCGGCCACGCTGTAGGCGCGGTAGCCGCTGTGCCATTCGCTGAGATCGGTCCCGACGAGCGCGTTCTGGAACGTGGTCAGGATCCTGTTGCCGACGTACTTGTACAAAGGCATCCCGCCCCGCCGGGCCGCACCCCGCTCCATCATGCGTGACCCGAACACCGCGTCGCACTTGTCGAGCTCGAGGGGCTCGACCATCTGCGGGAGCATCTCGGGCGCGTACTGCCCGTCGCCGTGGAGCATCACGACGATGTCGAGGCCGCGCTCGATCGCCCAGCGGTAGCCGGCCTTCTGGTTACCCCCGTAGCCCAGGTTGCGGGGGTGGCGGACCACGGTGAGCGGCAGGTCACCGGATTGCTGCTGGTAGCCGAGGCCGACCAGGTAGGTGGAGTCCTCGCTGTGGTCGTCGCACACGAGGACCTCGGTGATGCGCGGGACGAAGTCGCGCGGGATCCGGTCGAGCACCTGCTCGAGCGTCGACGCTGCGTTGTACGCGACGACCAGGATCCCGATGCGCTTCATGCTCCACCGACTCGTTCGCGGGCTGTGCGAGGCCTCACAGGCTAGCGAAGGTCACGACGCGGGCGGCTTCTGGGCGGAGAAGTCGACGATGCCGCCACGATCGCAGAGAAAGGCCGCGACCTCGAACGGCGCCACGGCTGCGAGCAACGCGCTGTACGCGGGCGTCTTGCCGTACTGCATGTGCGGGTGCCAGCCCCGCCCGACGAGCGTGTTCTGCAGCGAGAGCGCGGTTTGGATGTGGAGCGCGGTCCGCACGTGCGCGGACGTGAACCCCGCCGACTCGAGCAGTCGCGTCAGGCCGGCGCGGGAAAACATCTGAAGGTGGCGTGGGTAGTGGTATCCGCCCCTGCGCCGGCCGAAGAGCTGCGCCTCCCACGACGTGATCGTCGGCAGCTGACCGATCAGATACCCGCCGGGCCGCAGCAGCTGCCACGCCCGTTCGGCGACGATCGGCGGGTCGGTGACGTGCTCGAGCACGTGGTTCATCGAGACGAGGTCGTACGTCCCGACCCGGCCGGTCATGTCCATGTCCTCGAGCGTTCCGTCGACGACGTCGTAGCCCCGGGCGCGTCCCTGCGCCGCGATCTCGGGGTTGAGCTCGACGCCGGAGCATTCGATGTCGCACACGGGGGCCAGCTCGTCGAAGTGGCGGCAGTCGCCCGCGCCGACGTCGAACAGACGACCGCGGCCCTGTCCGAGCAGCTTCTGGTACTGCCGTCCCCGCACCGTCCCCCGGGCGCGGACCATCAGCCGCGCGAGGCGCCCGTGGTCCTCGTTGTACGCGTGGTAGTCGGGCGGATAGAAGTCGACGAGGTCCGCAGACGAGGGTCGCGGGGCGACGAACTCCGATCGGCAGCTCGAGCACTTGCGGATCACCAGGTGCTGGCGCGGCTGCACGAAGTACTCGAGGTCCTCGACGTCCGCACGGCGGAGCCACGTCTGCATGGAACCGCACACGGGACACACCGGCGGCGAGTCACTCACCGTTCCCGCCTCCGATCAGGCTTGCGAACGTGCGATGGTACCTTGACGGAATGGCCGTAGAGGTCACGCGCACGAAGGAGCGCGAGTTTCGGTCGGCCATCGAAACCGTGATCCCTCCCGACGAGCTCACCGCGCTCGAACGGCCGTCGTGGCGTGCGACTGCGCCGACGCTCGCGGTGATCTGGGCCGAGATCGTCGCCCTGCTCGCCGCCGCCAACCTGCTCGTGCGCCTCCCGCTCGTGTTGGCCGTGCTCGCCAGCACCGTCGTGGTGTGCCTGATCGCCACCCGCATCAATGCCCTCAACGTCGTCATGCACGAGGCGTCGCACGGGTTCCTGGCGCGCAGCAGGACCGTGAACGACCGTCTCTGCAACGTGACGGCGTCGTGGTGGATGCTGCACTCGGTCGAGGAGTACCGGCCCACCCACCGCCTGCACCACCGTTACCTCAACTCGGAACGCGACCCCGACCTCGTGTCGTACCTCGTGCCCGACACCCGGGGCGGGTTCGCGCGGCTCGTCCTCCAGGACCTCACCGGCGTCACCGCGTTCCGGCGCGCGCGCACGCTGCTCCGGGGCGGGGATCCCGATGCCTCGGGGACGCGCCTGTCCACGGCCACCGTGGTCGGGAACCTCGTCGGCAAGGCGGTCGCGCAGGTGGTCGTTCTGGGCCAGTTCGTGGTGTTCCAGGGCTGGTGGACCGGCCTGCTGCTCTACGCGGTGTTCTGGCTCTTCCCCGTGCTGTGCCTCTTCCCCCTGATCCTGCGACTCAAGACGGTCGCCGAGCACTTCGACCCGCGCCTGCCCCTCCCCGACGAACTGTGGGTCGCGCGGACGAGCAAGGCGGGCCGGTTCCAGGACCACGTCGTCGGCGCGCAGATGGAATACCACTTCGAGCACCACGTGCTCCCGACGATCCCGTTCCGCGGGCTCAAGCATCTCCACCGCCGGCTCGAGGAGACGGGCTTCTTCGAGTCGCTCTCGCCCGACGCCCGTGCCGAGCTGCTGTCGGGCGGCTACGTGCGGTTCGTGCGCCGCGTCTCCCGTCCCGAGGCACGCGCCGCTGAGCTGGTGTCCTAGCCCTCCTTCGGAGGCGACTTCCCGATCCGCTCGTACGCCTCGTCCGGGATCGCCGACGCGTCCTTGTAGATGTGGTGGACACACGCCTCGCCCTTGCGCTCGGGCGGGTGCTCGATGCTGGTCGGCGTGCCACCCCACTCGACCGGCTGCATCTCGTTGTTCACCGAGCAGTGCGCGCAATACACGGGGAGCTCGTCGCGCATGAACGTGCGGCCGCTCTTCTCCCGCAGCGTGAGGTACGCGGGGTCGCCTTCGTAGCGTCCTTCGTCGATGAGACGGCCGCCGCTCCCACACCGGAACGACAGCACGATCTTCTCGTCGTCCTCGTCGACGTCGACGGTGCCCATGTTGCTCAGCATCGCCCGGGCGATGACCTTGGCCCGAGCCGATGCGGGGAGCGAGCCCCATTCGGTGCCGGTGTCGCGCCGGGGGCGCACGAACTCGTCGCCGGTTTTGCGCAGCGCCCGCTCGACGGCCTCCTCCCCCTGCTCGTCGCCGATGAACGTGAGCAGCGACGTGATCCAGTTGATTGAGTAGTCCTTCAGCGCCGCCCACTGGTCGACGGCCTTGTCGAGGAGCACGGAACCGTCGTCGGCCCGCCCCGCCTGGAACGCGGTCCGGGCCTGCTCCCACAGCGGTGTCCGCATCTGGTCGATGTCGGCGTCGGACAGCATCGGGTCGGCCATGGCCCGCCCCCTCGTCGCTCGCTGGTCGGCTTCGTCTACCTCGACAGCTATCTGGGCAACCCGAGCACGCGCTCGGCGATGATGTTGCGCTGGATCTCGCTGGTGCCGCCCGGGATCGTGCCCGAGAACGAGCGGAGCCACTGCGTCGCCCACGAGCCGTCACGCCACATCGATGGGCCGAGGATCCGGGTGTCGAGGGCGTCGGGCCCCTGCGCCTCCATCCCGGCGGCCAGGCACTTCTGGAGCGTCTCGCTCCCGTACAGCTTGAGCAGCGAGTGCTCGGGCGACGAGCGTCCGCGCATGAACTTCGCGAAGCCGCGGTAGCCGAGCAGCATCAGCGCCTGCGAGTCGATGTAGAAACCGGCGACCTGGTCCCGGAAGCGCGGGTCGTCGCGCAGCGGGCTTCCGTCCGGGCCGTCACGATCGCCGAGCTCCACCATGGCCCGCACGCCGCGCTCGACCGCGTACGCGTAGTCGATCCAGAGCATGGCCCGCTCGTGCGCGAGCGACCCCTGCGTGATCGGCCAGCCGTGGTTCAGCTCCCCCAGGAGCGCGTCGCGCGGCACCACGACGTCGGTGAAGAACACCTCGTTGAAGTCGTAGTAGTCGGGCTCGGAGAGCTCGGGGAACGGCCGGCACTCGATGCCAGGCGACTTCATGTCGACGATCAGCGCGCTGATGCCCTTGTGCTTGGGCGCGGACGGGTCGGTGCGCACGAAGCACAGGCACCAGTCAGCGTCGTGCGCGCCCGAGGTCCACACCTTCTGGCCGTTCACGACGAAGTGGTCGCCGTCGAGGACGGCGCGGGTCGACAGCGAGGCGAGGTCGCTGCCGGCGCCGGGCTCGCTCATCCCGAGGCACCACGCGATCTCGGCCCGCAGCGTCGGGAGGAGGAACCGCTCCTGCTGTTCGGGCGTCCCGTAGTCCTTGATCGACGGGGCCACGATGCCGATCCCTTGGGGGTTGAGGCTGCGGTGGATCTCGCGCTTCGACAGCTCCTCGAAGTAGATCATCTGCTCGGCGGCGCTCGCGTTCCGCCCGCCCAGCTCCGGCGGCCAGCCGGGGACGAGCCAGCCGTGCTCGAACAGCGTTCGCTGCCACTCGCGCGCCCAGTCCGGCAGGTCGGCGCTCGAGCTCTTCGGCGTGTGCATGACCTCCGGCGCCGGCGCGTGCTCGTCGAGCCACGCGCTCAGGTCGCGCCGGAACTGCTCCTCGGCTTCGCCGTACTGCAGTCGCACGAACGCGACGCTACTCGTTACAGTCCGACCCCTTGGACTTCGAGTTCAGTGACGATCAGGAGCTATTGCGCGCGACCGTGCGCCGCTTCCTCGCCGAGCGCGCCCCGATCGCGTACGTGCGTTCCATGCTCGACGACGAGCGCGGCACCACCGACGAGGTCTGGTCGGGGCTGGCCGGCCTCGGCGCGACCGGATTGTTGGCGCCGGAAGCCCACGGTGGCGCGGGCATGGGCATGGTCGACATGGCCGTCGTGCTCGAGGAGCTCGGACGGGCCGTGCACCCGGGGCCGTTCGCATCGAGTGCGGTCGGCGCCGTGAGCCTCGTGAGCCTCGCCGGTTCCGACGACGACCACACCGCGCTCCTCCCCGGGCTGGCCTCGGGCGAGACGGTCGGCACCGTCGCGCTCTCCGAGCCCGAGCGCACGCGCGCCACTCCGACCGACGGCGCGTGGACGATCACCGGTCGGAAGGTGCACGTGCCGGACGGGGTCGCGGCCCACCTGACCGTCATCACTGCAGGCACGAGCAACGGAGAGCTCGGCGCGTTCGCGGTCGCGCGCAATGCGCCCGGCCTCGGGATCGAAGCGGTGCCGACGGTCGACGGGACGCGCACGTTCGCGACCGTGACGCTCGCGGACACGCCCGCGCGCCGACTCGGTACTGGTGACGCGACCGCCGCGCTCGCCGAGACCGTCGACCGCCTTGGCGTCGGGGCAGTCGTCGACGGCGTCGGCGTCGCCTCGCGGGCGCTCGAGATGGCCGTCGAGTACGCGAAGGAGCGGCGCCAGTTCGACCGCCCGATCGGCTCGTTCCAAGCCGTCCAGCACCTGTGCGCCGACATGCTCCGCGCCGTCGAGCTCGCCCGCGCCGGCGCGTACTACGCGTCCTGGGCGGCCGACGCCGCCGATCCGCCCGAGCGTCACCGAGCCGCCACCATGGCGCAGGCGTTCGCCGCCGACGAGCTGTACGCGGTCGGCGCGTCGCTCATCCAGGTGCTCGGCGGGATCGGCTTCACCTGGGAGGACGACGCCCACCTCTACTACAAGCGGCTCCTCACGCTGAAGGAGCTCGCCGGCGGCTCCCCCGGTCAGCTCGAGGAGCTCGCGTCGATCGTCTTGGACTGACTCTCGGCCGCGGCAGCAGGCCGACGACCACCACGCGCCGGCCACTCGCGGGCGACGAGGGCGGCGATCGCGATTGCGGCCAACACGACCAGGCTCGGCTCGGCAGGCACGCGGAAGCGCGTCTGCCCGTACGTCGCGGCGGACGCGATCGTCACGATCACCGCGGGCACGAGGAGCGGCCACGATCGCCGACGTCGGCGGCGCATCACGATCCACCCCGCGATCGCCGCGAGAAGCAACGGGTAGAAGGTGATGACGCCGAGGATCGTCACCCAACCCTCGCGGCCTTCGCCCTTGTTGTAGCTGACCATGTCCCACGGCCGGTACACGCCCCACGTACGGCCGACGCGTGCGAAGCCGACGACCACCGCCCGCGTCTTGTGCGCGCGGATGTAGTCGAACGCGCGGTCCCGGTAGAGCTTGCTGTCGACCGACTGGTCCCCGACCGGGTTCTTGCCGAGGCACTTCAGGTCGGTGAGGCCGGTGCCGTGCCCGTAGTACACCGAGTCGCAGTTCGAGCCCAGGAGTGCGATCCCGTCGTTGGTCGACAGGAACGTCGGCTCCTTGAATCGGGCGAGGTTGTAGCCGACCCACGGGCCGATCACGACCGCCGCCGCGAGCACCCCGAGCCCGGCCAGCTTCCATCGCTGCGCGGTCGAAACCGACCGCGCGACCAGCGCCGCCGGCACCGCCAGCAGCGGGACGAGCAGCACGAGCTCGGCGCGCGTCAACGCCGCCAGCCCGCACAGCGCGCCGACCAGGAGCGCGAGCCACGGCTTCGGCCCCCGGATCAGCCGATATGCAAAGAGCAGCGCAACGGCGGTCAGGAGCGCTGCCAGCGTCTCCGACATCATGAGGCCGTCGTTCACCCACAGGTTCGGGTACAGGGCGGCGATCCCGGCCGCGATCCAACCGGCGCCGTCCCCCGCCAGCTGGCGCGCCAGCAACCCGATGATGAGGACGGCCACTGCGCCGAGCACGGCCATCGTCAGCCGCTGCGGGATCAGCGCCTGGTGCGTCACGAACGACACCGGCGCCAGCACGATCACGGTGAGGGGCGGATGGTCGGCGGCGGGGTCGGTCCCCTCGCGGATCTCGCCCCGGGCGACCGCCTGGAGGTCGAACGGCTCGAGGAAGCCGTCCCCGCGGGCGAGGCGATTGGCCTCCGCGTTGTAGAAGAGCTGGTCGCCCCGAATCGCCTGGTTCGTCTTGGCGAACGCCACGTACGCGACGCGGAGCGCCAGCGCCGCCAGCACGATCAGCAGCAGGATGCGCCAGAATCGCCGGTCGTCGCGCGTGACCGCGGGCGCCGGAACGGACATTCCCCTCCTATCGCCGTCGCGAGCTCCGGCTTTGCGGCGACGGTCGGCAAAGCCGCCGCCGCCGCGGGCGGGCAGCCTACGACGCGTCCGATCCATACTTCCCTCGCTCGTTGAACAACCGACCGGCGCGCCGTACGGTGATCAGGGGAACACGGGCAGGGGGTGGGCGTGGGCGACGAGGCGGACAAGGGGCAGGCGAAGCCGGACGCGCAGCCCGGCAAGAAGCCCGACGCCGGCAAGGACGCTCCGAAGGACGGCGCCAAGGACGGCGCCAAGCCGAAGGCGGACGCGAAGCCGGAGGCGAAAGCCCCCGAGATCCCGCCCTGGCTGCCGCTGCCGAAGGACTTCGCGGACTTCCTCGAGTGCAAGAGCGAGAGCATCACGCTCGGCGACGGCCTGAAGACCGGTGTCGAGGGCGTGACCGCGGGCTTCGGCGAGGCGAAGAAGAAGGGTCATTTCACGATCACGATCAAGGGGCTGAAGGACAAGGTCCCGGTCGAGCTGCCCGATCCGCTCGAGCTCGACGCGTCCGTCGACAAGGACGGCAAGCTGCACATCCACGTCCGCGACCGCAAAGACATCCCGCAGCCGATCAAGGACGGCATCCGCGACTTCGTCAACCAGTTCAACCGCTTCGTCAACGGCAAGGGAAAGAAGCTCGCCCCGCCGGAGACCAAGGACGGCAAGCTCGTCCTCGGGAAGGTCGCGACGACGTCCGCGCTCCCCGGGAAGGGCTTCCTGCCGTACGTCCCCGCGGGAGAGAAAGTCGCCGCTGTCGGGCTCTTCGCGGACGCCGTGGCCTTCGGCGTCGGGTTCATGAACGCCGGCGACGAGACGAAGACGGTCGCGGCAACGGGAATCGAGCGTCCCGCGGCGACGGGAACCGAGCGTCCCGCCGCCGACAGCGCCGTTAACCTCTACAAGGGCGTCACCGTGGTGCGGGTGACGCCGCCGGGCCGGCCGCCCGTGAACGCCGTGTCGACCGTCGGCGAGCGGGTCGAGGCGAGCGTGCCGCTGTTCGTGAAGAGCCCGCACCGAATCGATCTGGTCACCGCGCAAGGCAACCCGGTCGACACCTTCACCCTCCAGGTGCCCAACGACGGGGGGACAGTCCGCGGGTCGACCGAACAAGGCGGCACGTTCGACTGCCTGGTGAGCCACCAGGAAGGCGTCAACGGCTCGCCGTCGAGCGCGAAGTGCGTGGTGGTGCCGCCGGCGCGTGGCGGCTCCGCGCCGGCGACGACGGCCGAGCCGGCCACGACGGTCGCCGGGGCCGACGTGACGCAGACGACCGACGGGCAGCCATGGAGCCTGCTCGCGATCCCCGGCGTCGGGTTGCTCGCCGGCGGCGGGCTCGTGCTCGACAACGAACGGCGCAAGCGCGAGGAGGATGACGACGGGACCGACGACGACGGAGGCGACGGCGCCGACGACGACCGTTCCGGCGAGATCGGCGGGCCGGACGACGACGGGCTTCCGCCACCGAAGCTGGACGAGGTCAAGGCCAAGAGCAAGGAGGCGAAGGCGCAGTCCAAGGACGAACGCGCCTTCATCCTGCGTCTCGTGCTCGATCAGATCAAAGA
>JBKOZX010000260.1:0-4827 GCA_046726115.1 Actinomycetota bacterium
GACATGGTGTTCGCCGCGACGGCGTGGAAGTGGGTCGACCCCGGGGTCCGCTACCGCAAGGCCGCAGAAGCACTCAGGCCTGGTGGCTATCTGGCGTTTTGGAGCGCTGGCCACGTCATTCCCTACGACGGGGATCCCTTCTTTATTGAGATCCAAGACGTCTATGACGAGATCGGCGAGGGACTGCCTGCCGACGCGTCGCTGCCGCGGCCGGGGGAGCTCGACGACGAGCGAAGCGAGATCGAGGCGAGCGGGTTCTTTGAGGTTCTCGACATCAGTCAGTTCGATTGGGAGACGGTGTACGACGCCGACGGCTACATCGATCTGCTCAATACCTTCTCTGGCCATATCGCTATGCAGGAGTGGCAGCGACAGCGCCTCTATGGAGAGATCCGGAGACACCTTGCAGCACGGCCGGACGGACGGCTGCGCCGGCACTGGGGTGGCGTCCTCCATATCGCGCAACGCAGTGGCAGAACGCCGTCGTGACGTACAACTCCGTCGAAGACGGCACAGCCTCGTGCGCAGGCTTCGGGCATGAGAGTGCGAACTGAGACTCGAGGGGTCGGAAGACTCAGCCCATTGAGCAGTCCACATCGCCGGTTATGGCGCGCTGGCCCCGGGCGAGTGTCCTGTCGTTATGTGTGCCTCGATTACGCGTGAGGCAACGCCGGAGATGTCGATATGTGACGCCGGTGTGCTCGTGGCGCGTGAGCGATCGGTTTGCCCAGCTCGCTTCGGGAGCCGGCGTCGGGGCTCCTACCCCTCAAGGCGCTCCTGGAGGTGGACGGTCACTCGCTGGCCGGCTTCTTTGCCGATCGCGCGGCGCAGGTCAGCCTTGATGGCCAGCTTGTGGGTGCCGTCGCCGAGCGCCATGAACGAGCTGCGGAACGGGTGGCCGTCGACACGGCCCCGTACCTTGACCAAGCTTCGGGTGCCGAAGAACTCGGCCGAGCCAGGCATGACCACGTAGGTCCAACCGCCCTTAGCTGGGCTCTTCTTCAAGGTGGCGGTGAACTGTTTGTTCAGCTTCGTCATTCTGCCTCCCGTCGATGCGACGCTTCCATCGACGATCATGGAACTGGTCTACCCCGCGACGGGGTCTCATGGTCGACCGGCCCGCGGCACGGCGACTGGTTGGATCAGCACGACGCCGTCGGATGCGCCGCCGCCGATGTAGTTGTTGGCCACGATGTACAGAGAGCGGCCGTTCTCGCCGCCGAGCATGCACGCGAAGCAACCGCGGTCGGCACCGACGGTGTCCAGCACCTCGCCGCCTTCGGCGACGCGCGTGCAGCGCTGTCCGGGAACACTGGCGTACCAGATCGCCCCTTCGGCGTCCGCGCAGATCCCGTCCGGGGCGGAGCCCGGTCCGAGGTCGGCCCAGACACGCCGATCAACCAGCTCACCCGAGTCAGTGATCGTCCACGCCGTCAGCCGGTCCGCATGCGACTCGGCAACCACGAGGGTGTCATCACCGAGGACGACCATCCCGTTCGGGAACCACACGTCGTCGGCGACCTGGCGGCTGGTCCCATCGGGCAACACGACCGAGACGATCCCCGGCTTCGGCTCCTCCCACGGCATCGAGCCCGCCATGTCCACCCACGCCCGACCAACGGCATCGACAACGATCTCATTGAAGGGCTGGCCGGTCGCGCCATACGGCTCCAGGTCCGCACCGGCCACCACGCCAGCCGGCGTGGTGACGACGAGCCGGCTATCGGGGAGCCAGTCGATCGAAAAAGGCATTCCCTCGACTCGCGCCACGACCTCGCGGTTCGCCTCAGCGTCGAACACAAGCACCTCACCGGCCAGCCAGTCGCACATCCAGAACCGGCCGTCGTGCCACCGCGGGGACTCGCCCATCTGAATCCCGGTCGCAAACACCTCAGTCATACCTGAAGAGACGGCCGCTGCCGCCAATTCTCATCGGTCATCTTCCGGCGCCATCGAAGCACCGATCGAAAACGGGCAACTCGATGCGAGCAAGGACACCGGCGGTCAGATCGTCTCCGCGCCCGACTCGGCGTTCCGCGCCACTCCGGTGATCGCGAGAGACAGGTCCAGCGGTGCCGGTCCTTCCGTGCAACGGCTCTGGATTGGCGTGCTTTGGAACGTGATGTTGACAATTGATCGGTCGTCCGCATGACGATCGCGTTCGCTCGCGCGGTCGCACGGGCCCGCGAGCAGGCCGAGCACTGGGCGATACGCTCGCCGTGACCTCTAGCGTGGGGGTTCGCCTTGACTGACAACGAGCCGCCTCCGAGGGTCGGCGAGGCCGACGGTGGTCCGCCCCCTTGGGCCGTCACGTTCGTGACTACGGAGCACTTCGTGCTCCAGGGTGCTCGGGCGGCAACCATCGCGGAGTCGACGGGCCGCGCATCCATGTTCCTCTTCTCGGTTTCGGGTGGCCTGGTTGCTTTGGGCTTGGTTGCGACCGCGAGTCGCATCGGAACGGCGTTCTATGCCTTCGGAATCGTCCTCCTCCCGACGCTTGCCTTCATCGGGTTCGTCACGTTCGAGCGAGTGCTCCAGTCTGCGCTCGAGGACAGCGGGTTGATGCGTCGCATCGCTCTCTTGCGCCGGTATTACTTCGACAACGCACCCGAGCTCGCCCGGTACCTGGTGACTGTCACGCCGTTTGAGCGTCTTCGTGCCCAGGGGTTTTCCGCCCGCAGGCAGGCACTTCGGACGGTCGCCGGCATGGTCGGCGTCATCACCGCCGTCCTCGCGGGCTCGACCGCGAGCCTGATCGCGATCGTGTCGTCCGACCACTCGGGGCCCGCGGCGCTCATCTCAGGCGTCACGGTCGCAGTCGTCCTGCTAACGGCCCTCATGCGCGCCCAGTGGTCTGCCTTGAGGCGTGGCGCCACGACGCCGCTCGTGGCGAACGAGGACGAAGAACCCATGTGAGCAGGCAGCGCCGCTACGCACCGCTGTCCGCGCTCGAGCGCCAGCCCCGCGAACCCAACCGCAAGGGGCTACCACGAGCCGCGGCTTTGCGAACCGGCGTCCTCACGCCTGAGTGCAGGATCGGAGCGAAACGAACTCGCCGCGAAGAGCGAAAGATCTCGGCCACCGTTGGCTCGGCATTGGAGGTCTAGCCATGACGGATAAGTCCGCGTTCACCGGGGACGAGTGGGAGGCGCTGACCGACGCACCACTCCTGGTCACGGCGGGCCATCTTCGCGGTTGGCGAGCACGGCCCCATTTCGATGCTGAAGGAGGCGAGCGCGAGCGCACAGTCGATCTCGCGGCCCGGAGAGCGCGGAGTGGCGAATGAGCTCATCGGGCAGATCGTCGCCGAGGCCAACACGAAGGAGACTCGGGCGGAGCTCAAAGAGCACCGCGGCCCGACACCTCAGGCCGCGGTCGAGAGCGTGATGCGCGAGCTCGAACCCGCCGCCGCGGCGATGAAGACCAAGCTGCCGGCTGAGGAAGCCGCCCAGGTCGGTGCCTGGCTCGTCGCGATTGCCGAAGCCGTCGCACAATCCGCCAAAACGGTGAACCCCGACGAGCGAGCGACGATCGAGAAGCTAGCCGCGCTGTTCGGCGTCACGACCCACTGAGTCGACTACCTATCGATATAAATCGACGAATCCCCCAGGTCGGCCATCACACCGGCACTACCCGGCGCCTGGCAGCCAGCTGTCCTCCTAACCCCGCAGCGAACTCCAACCGACAAGCACAGAACGCGCGCCAGAACGACGCCTTCAGCTGCGGGTCGACACGCACATAGCGGCACGTAGGTCGCGCATTGATCAGGCGCTGGCTACGCGCAGTCGGGCTGCCTTGCTGGCCTGTTCAGCTGGTTGTCGCTTGGTGGGTGCCGAGCAGGAACGTGGCCCCTGAGATCGGCAGCACTTGTTCGCTTGACCACCGCCGCACTTGTGTTATCGGTGTGGGCGCGTGCTGCTGGTCGGTTCGAGTTCGAAGACTTCGACTGGTTTGGCGGTGCCTTTGATGCTGTGAGTGCCGCATGCATGCCAGGTGTATTCGTCGCCGGTCAGTTTGGCGACGGGTTCGCTTGCCCAAATGCGACTCGGCGGAGCGAGATCGGTGATGCGGCTGGCGAGGTTGACGGGAGTGCCGTAAACGTCGGCGCCGCCGGTGTGTGCTTGTCCATGGGCGACTCCGATGTGGATCGGTGGGAGATCGTCGGCGCTGTTGGTGATCTCGAGGATTCTGTCGAGGGCGGCAACCAGCGTTGCTGGCTGGGGTGACATGAGCAGGATCGCGTCGCCGACGGTCTTGACCAGCCGAACTGGCAGGTCGATCACCTTCGTTGCCGTATCCGTCAGTCGGTCGGCGAGTGAGTGCAATTCGTCGGCGGCCACGCGTTCGCCGAGTTCACTAAAGCCGACAACGTCGACGAAGGCGACCGTGACCTGCGCGAGGGCGCGCAGCGCGCCGTGTTCTGCTTCGTCAGGGGTGACGAAGATGTCGCGCATCCGGTCGCGGAGATGGGCTTGGAAGGCACTGGCCAGGAGTGGCGCGCCGGCGGGTGCGAGCATTCGTGCCGAGTCGGCGTAGCGGTGAGCGAGCTCGTATTCAGTGTCGCCTGGCTGAATGAATTCCTTGCCCAGAATGATCAGCAAGTCGGCGGCGAGTCGCCACATATGCCGTCCAGTCGTGACCAAGATCTCCTCAATCGCCGTCTCCGAGAGGCCGTAGTTCTGCCCGATCTGCAACGCCACGAGAACCTCAACGGCTGTCGCGTCGAACGCGGGCTCATGCGGTTCGACCGATGGCAAACCCAACAGCCGCCGTGCCTGCAGCACGGCGTCTACATCGACACCGGCTTGGGTTGCGACATCCTTCGCG
>JBKOZX010000261.1:0-4197 GCA_046726115.1 Actinomycetota bacterium
CCATAGACCGCGGGCATCTGCGCGGACCAGAAGTCTTGGATGTCTTCGATCGACGTCTTGAGGATGCCGTCGTAGGGCTTCGCCGCCCGCCGCTGGGCCTCCGCTCCCGCCGAGCCCACCCCGACGGCGCCGACCGCGGCCACGAGCGCCGCGGTGACGAAGAGCGCCAACCACCTTCTGAACACCGGGACCCTCCCCTGCCGCTGACGCCGACAGTCTGCCAAATCGGAAACGACCTCGGGCACAGCCGGCGCTTGGTGTACTGGGGTCATGGCAGACCCCCTACCCATGGCCATCGAGCGTGGCGACCTCGACGAGCTCGTCGGGATCGTCGACGCGCTGTGCGCGAGCCGGGAGTGGGAACGGCTCGTCGAGCTGCGTGATCGGTGTGTGCAGGCAATCGCGCGCGGGCGCCAGCTGTGGCCGGTCGCCGCGCACGCGGAGTACCGCCTCGCGCTCGAGGCCCCCGGGCAATGGGCGGCCGCGATGCTGGTCGACGGCGCGGGCCGCTTCGCGCCCGGCCCGCTGCCGGAGGTGGCGGCGTCGACGCACGAGTGGGCCGAGCTGGCGCCGCACGCGCCGCCCGGACCACCGGCGGTGTTGGCCGCGCACGAGCGGGTGATCCGCGGCGAGGACCTCACCGGCGAAGAGCTCCCCGGCCCGACCGTGCTCGAGCTCCCGCGCCGGCTCGCCGCCTGGGAGCCCGAATACTGCCTCGCGCATTACCGATCCGATGGCGCCGACTTCCCGGGCCCGCCCCCGCCTGCCCTCGGTCCGATCGAGGAGCTGCTGCCTCCGCCGGCGGGCATCCGCGACGCCGTGACGGCTGCGCTCGTGGACGCCACCCGGGCGTGGACCGACGGGTCCGAAGGGCGTTCCGAGGCGATCGCGGTGAACGGCGACGCCCGCGCGGCTATCGCGGCACTCGGACGCGACCGGATCCGAATGGCGGAGCTCGTTCCGTCCGACGGGGTACGAACCGTGGCGTGGGCGGGCGCGAGCGGGGGCGCACACGGGCGGCGTCCCGGTGCTGCCGCGGGCCGGTTCGCAGCGTGGTGGGCCACGGCCGCGCTCACCGGTCTGCTCGACGCGTGGCCTGTGGACGCGACGGAGCTCGGCGACGCGCTCGCACAGCTCCGCTGGTACGCGTGGGACAGCGGCGGGCCCGCGACGGGATGGGCGTTGCGCCTTGCGATCGAAGATCCACGCACGGAGCATGCGTGGGCGGTCGCCGCCATCGACCAGGCGTAGCCGGTACCCGCTCCAGGGATCGGTCGCGCACCGACCCCTAGATTGGTGGCGTGGACGCAATCCGGTTCTTCGGGCTCGCGCGCTCCGATGACACCGACGTCTGGCAGCTGCCGGTGATCCCCGCACTGTGCTCGGGCCGCGGCACGCTCTTCGGAGGGTGCGGCCTCGGCGCCGCCATCGAGGCCCTCGAGCGCACGACCGGGCGTCCGCTGGTCTGGGCGACCGCGCAGTACCTCTCGTACGCGCGGCCCCCCTCGGTCGTGGAGATTGCAATCACGGAGATCGTGCGGGGCCATCGCTCGTCGCAGGCGCGCGCGATCGCACGCGTCGACGGCGAGGAGATCTTCACGGTGACAGCCGCCCTCGGCTCCCGCGACTTCCCGCTGTCCGGGTCGTGGGCGATCCGGCCCGACGTGCCGCCGCCGGACGCGAGCCCGCCCCGCGACCGGCTGCCGCGACACGAGGGGACGATCATGGACCGCCTGGAGACGAGGATCGCCACCGGTCGCTCGATCTACGACCTGCCGGGCCCGCCCGGCGACGGGCGCGCGTCGCTCTGGGTCCACTTGCCGTCGCTCGACATGTCGGCGGCGGCGCTCGCCATCGTCGGGGACTTCGTGCCGTTCGGGGTCGGTCAGGCGCTCGGCGCACGCGCCGGCGGCAACAGCCTCGACAACACGCTGCGCGTCGTGACCCGCCACCCGACCGACTGGATCCTCGCCGATGTGCGCGTGCACGCCGTCGAGCACGGCTTCGGCCACGGCCTCGTGCACCTGTGGGCCGAGGACGGCACGCTGCTCGCCACGGCAAGCCAGTCGGCGATCGTGCGCGAGCACCGCGACTGGGGCGAGGATGACGCCGCCGCGGCGGAGGACGCCGGGGTCGCACCACCGAGCGAGGGGGAAGGCACATGAGCGTCCCGCAACGCCACGGCATCACGGTGCCATTCGACGGCGTCCCGCTGCACGCACACCGCGAGTGGTTCGAGGAGATCGCCGCCCTCGGCTACACGGACCTCTGGTCAGCCGAGTCGGGCGGCGCCGACGCGTTCACGCCCCTCGCGCTGGCGGCGGCATGGACGCCCTCGCTGCGGCTCGGGACGGCCATCGTCCCCGCCTTCACGCGTGGCGCGGCCACGCTCGCCGAGAGCGTGGCCAGCATGGTGCAAGCGGCGCCCGGGCGGTTTGCGCTCGGGATCGGCACCTCTTCGAACGTCATCGTCGAGAACTGGAACGGCATCCCGTTCGAGGAGCCGTACCGGCGCGTGCGCGACACGATTCGCTTCCTTCGCACCGCCCTCGCCGGCGAGAAAGTGACGCACGAATACGACACGTTCGCGGTGAAGGGCTTCCGACTCGGCATCCGCGTCGACGAGATCCCACCGATCCTGGTGGGCGCGCTGCGGCCCGGCATGCTCCGGCTCGCCGGCCGCGAGGGCGACGGCGCCATCATCAACTGGCTCTCCGCCGACGACGTCAAGACCGTCGTGCCGCACATCGGCGAGGGCAAGGAGATCGTGGCCCGCATCTTCGTGCTGCCGACCGACAACGAGGAGGCCGCCCGCTTCATCGGCAAGCGCGCCATCGCCGCCTACCTCAACGTCCCGGTCTACGCCGCGTTCCATGCCTGGCTCGGTCGGGGCGAGGTGCTCCAGCCCATGTGGGACGCGTGGAAGGCCGGCGACCGGGAGGCGGCGACGGCCTCCATCCCCGACGAGCTCGTTGACGCGCTCGTGGTCCACGGCACTCCGGCGCAGATCCGCGAGCACCTGGAGCGCTACGCCGCCAACGGCGTCACAACCCCCGCGCCGGCGTTTCTCGCCACTCCCGACGACGCCCGCCGCGCGCTGCGAGAGGCCGCGCCCAACGCCGCGTAGTCAGGCGACCTGCTTGAGCTTCAAATCTTCGTGACGGACGGTCGCCTGCCGACATCGGATGAGCGCGCGCGTCACCCACCAGCCGGGGTCGATCTCGCCGGGAGCAAGGGCGAAGCGTGCCGAGGTGGGTGCGGCGTGGTGGTTGTTGTGCAGGCCCTCGCCGCCGGTGAAGAGCGCGAGCCATTGCGAGTTCCCGGCCAGGTTGGCATACGGCCGACGGCCGCGGGTATGGCCGACGGCGTTGATCGCCCCGCTGAGCATCACGTAGCTCACCGCGTGCACTGCAGCCGCCAGCAACCCGGTCGCCCATCCAAACGTCACGCACAGGATCCCGATCCCGATCGCGAGTCCGAGGATGCCGTGGTTGAAGAACCAGCGGTCGAGCCGATCCTGGGGCACGTCCCGCGCGTAACGCTGGACGGTGCGCTCGTCACGCGCCACTCGCCGGTACAACCCGGCGTTGGCGAGCTGCACGCGCCAGAACCCGAGGACGCGGGGGCTGTGGGGATCGTCCGGCGTGTCCGATGACGCGTGATGCCGGCGATGCACCGCCACCCACTCCCGTGGTCGCATGCCGGTCGTGACCCACAGGAGCACGCGGCAGAAGAGCACCGATGGTTCGCGCAGGGTGAGCGCGCGGTGGGCAAGGGTGCGGTGCAGGTACACGGTCGTCGCGAAGATCGAGATTTGGGTCACGACGAGGCCCGCCAGCACGGCAAGCGGCACGTTCACAGATGGCTCCTCGCGGTCTGAAGATCCGCCCTCACCCGGCAGGCTAGCCTACCTACCAGTAGGTAGAGAGGGCCGTGCCGGCCCCACCGGATGTCCGTCACGTGCAGCTGTCCCCGCCGCCCCGGCGGCCACGGCGTACCCTCGCCCCCGGCATGGAGACCACCGACGTGGAAAGCCAGGGCACGAAGTCCCTCATCCTCGAGGTCGCCCTCGACCGGTTCGCCGAGCACGGCTACAGCGGCACCACCCTGAACGAGATCGCCGACAAGGTCGGGATCCGCCGCCCGAGCCTCCTGCACCACTTCCCTTCGAAGGAGGCGCTGTACCGCGCCGTTCTG
>JBKOZX010000262.1:0-2695 GCA_046726115.1 Actinomycetota bacterium
CGGGCTCAAGACCTGGCTGCGCGGCACAGTGCGTTCGATGCGGGCGAACAGCTGCTCCATCGTCTGCCGGACGTTCGGATCCTCGACACCCCGATCGGTGGCGAACACGATCTGGCCGCTGAACCCGGCACGGTCGCCGAACCCGCGCTCCTTCAACAGCTCCTGGGCCTGCTTGCTCTCCGACCCCGAGAGCGAGAACTCGTTGCGGAAGACGCCGCCCGCCGCCGAGCTGAAGATGGACACGGCGACGAGGAACACCACCCACGCGGCGAGCACTCGCCAGCGGCGGCGGTAACAGGTGCGGGCAAGGCGCTTCAGCATGGGGGACCTCTGCCTCTCGGGGGGTTGCGATGTGTCCGAACGTTTCCGCTTCGACGATCCGGCGACGCGGAACTCATCGGTGTGGCTAAACTCCGATTACCTTACGAATTGAATGGTTCATATGTCAAGACGTTCAAAACGTGACCTATTTCTCGAAACGATGACGGCGTGCCGCGAGTTCAACAGCGCCGTCGACGTCGTGAACCAGATGATCGGCGAGCGCATGGGGGTCAACCGCACCGATCACCGTGTGATGGAGATCCTGAACCGCCTGGGCCCCCTCACCTCGGGTGAACTCGCCACGGCCAGCCACCTCACCACGGGCGCCGTCACCGCGGTGGTCGACCGGCTGGAGCAGATCGGCTATGTGCGGCGCGTCCGCGACACGCACGACCGCCGCCGGGTGCTCGTCGAGCGGACCCCCGACGGAACGAAGACCGCCATGCGCTATTACAGCCCCTTCATGAATCGCAGCTTCGAGTTGATGAACGAGTACAGCATCGAGCAGCTGGAAGCGATTCGGGACTTCATGCGCGGCGCGGCCGAGCTCACCGACGAGTACGCGAAGGAACTGCGCGCCACGGAAAGGGACTCGGCGGACGCCCCGAAACCGGGCTGACGCGCGTTACTTGGCTTCGGCCCAGGTCGTGCCGAAGCCGAGGTCGACGACGAGCGGCACCTTGAGCTCGCACACCGACTCCATCACGTCGCGCACGAGCGGCTCGACGCGATCGCGCTCGTCGAGGGGGACCTCGAGGACGAGCTCGTCGTGCACGGTGAGGACCATCCGGGATCGGAGGTCTGCACTCTCGACGGCGCGGTCAAGCTCGACCATCGCGAGCTTGAACACGTCGGCGGCGGAACCCTGCACGGGCGCGTTCTGGGCCATCCGCTCCCCCATCTGGCGGATGCGGAAGTTGTCCGACGAGAGCTCGGTGATCTGCCGGCGACGCCCGAAGATCGTCGTCGTGTACCCGCGCTGCTTGGCCTCGCGCACCGTCGAGTCCATGAACTCCTTCACGTTCGGGAAGCTCGCGAAGTAGTTGTCGAGGATCTCGCGGGCCTCTTCGGTGGGGACGCCGAGCCGCTGGCCGAGGCCGTACGCCTCCATCCCGTACGCGAGGCCGAAGTTCACGACCTTGGCGAACCGTCGCTGGAACGGGTCGACGTCCTTCTCGTCGACGCCGAACACCATGGCGGCCGTCGTCGTGTGGACATCGGCGCTGCGGGAGAACGCCTCGATGAGTCCGGGGTCGTCCGTCAGGTGCGCGAGGACCCGGAGCTCGATCTGCGAGTAGTCGGCCGTGAGCAGGCCCCAGCCCTCGTCGGCGATGAACGCGCGGCGCATCTCGCGGCCGTCGGCCGTGCGCACGGGCACGTTCTGGAGGTTGGGCGCCTCGCTCGAGATGCGGCCCGTGGTCGTGTCGGTCTGCTTGAAGGTGGCGTGGATGCGGCCGTCTGCGCCGATCAACGGCGGGAGCGCGTCGGCGTACGTGCTGCGCAGCTTCTCGACCTCGCGGTAGCGCAGCAGGTCCTCGATGATCGGGTGCTCCTCGACCATCTTCTGCAGCGAGTCGGCATCGGTCGACGGCCCGGTCTTCGTCTTCTTCACCGGCGCGAGGCCGAGCTTGTCGAACAGGATCTGCCGCAGTTGCGGGGTCGAGTTGACGTTGAACTCCTCGCCGGCGTGGGCGTGGATGCGGCCGACGAGGTCCTCGCAGGCCGCCGCCAGCTCGGCGCGCAAGGTCTCGAGGAAGTCGCGGTCGATCTTGACGCCGAAGTCCTCCATCCTCGCCAGGACGCGGACGAGCGGCCGCTCGATCCGCTCGTACAGGTCGGTGAGCTCGCGCGACTCGAGGGCGTCGGCGAGTGTGTCGGCGAGCCGATGCACTGCGATCGCGCGACGACCGGTCTCCTCCACGGCCGTCAGAGCTCCGCCCTCGCCGTCGAGATCGAGGTCGAGCGTCCCCTCTTCGACGTCGGGTGAGTGCACCTCGAGCGACAGGTACCGCAATGTGAGGTCGTCGAGCAGGTACTTCCCCTCTGCCGGGTCGAGCAGGTACGCCATCACGGCGGTGTCCTGGTCGAGGGAGTGCACCTCGATGGGCGCGAGGCCGTGCATGAGCTCTTTGGCGCGGTGCGTGATCAGCGGCGGTCCTCCGTCGCGCACGAGCTCGCCGAGTGCGTCGGCGACCTTCGGATCGCGGAGCTTGTCCCCGTCGATGTACGTGGCGCTCTTGCCGTCGTCCGTAACGGCAAAGCCGCGTAGCGGGCTCTTCCCAGGATCGCCCTCCCACAAGGGCTCGAGCGCGTACGGATTGCCGGCGCGGGTCAGGTCGCGCAGCCGCGTCGCCGCCGCGGCGGTGTCGCGCGC
>JBKOZX010000263.1:0-4377 GCA_046726115.1 Actinomycetota bacterium
GCCGTCTACCAGCGCAAACGACCGTTTGGCGCAGAGCGGGTGACGGGAATCGAACCCGCGTTCTCAGCTTGGGAAGCTGATGTTCTGCCTCTGAACTACACCCGCGAGGACCGCCGAAGATACCAAGCCGCGCCGGTAGGCTCCCGCAGCAACGGCGGCTTTTGCCGAACGTTGCCACAAAGCCGGAGCTTGCGACGGCGACAAGGAGAATTGGCGTGATCCTGTCGGACGCGACGATCCGCGAAGAGCTCAAGGCGGGGCGCATCGTCATCGAGCCGTTCGACGACTCCAACGTGCAGCCGTCGTCGGTCGACATGCACGTCGACCGGTACTTCCGGGTCTTCCGCAACGACACGACCCCGTTCATCGACCCGAAGGAACCGCAGGAGGACCTCACCGAGCTCGTCGAAGTCGCCGACGGGCGCACGTTCATCCTCCACCCGGCGGAGTTCGCGCTGGCGTCGACGCTCGAGCGGGTCCGGCTCCCGGACGACCTCGCTGCCCGCCTCGACGGCAAGTCGTCGCTCGGTCGGCTCGGCCTCCTCACGCACGCGACGGCCGGGTTCGTCGACGCCGGCTGGGACGGCCACCTGACGCTCGAGTTGTCGAACGTCGCGACGCTGCCGATCGCGATCTACCCCGGCATGAAGATCGGCCAGATCTCGTTCTTCCGCATGACCACGCCGGCGGAGCACCCGTACGGCAGCGGGAGCACCGGCTCGAAGTACCAGGGCCAGCACGGCCCGACGCCCTCCCGCTACTACCTGAACTTCCGCGACGACGAGTGACCGTCGTGGACGACACGGGCGTGGTGGTGGGCGCCGTGGTGCTCGCCGCCGCGGTCAGTGCGCGCCCGCGAAGAGGACGCCGACTCGCAACGGTTTGTCGCTGATGGCGACGGCGCCGCCGAATGGGTGCTCGAGAGCAACGATGAGCGCCAGATTGAGCGACATCACGATCGTCAAGCCGGCGAGGAGCGCGACGTGCGTGCCGCGTTCGCGCGTATTGAGGAGTGTCGCCACGCCGAGCATCAATACGCTGAGCAAGACGACCAGGAAGAACAGCGGGCCGGGGATTGTGTCGGTGGCGGACGCGTTGCGGTCGCGCCGCGCCTTCGTGATCTCGGTCAGGTCCGACACGGCCTGGCGGTAGAACGCGCTCGAGCCGACGCGCGGCTGGGCCGACTCGACCGCTGTGTACAACTGGCCGAGGCGCGCCGTGGTGCGCGCGCTCGGGTTGCCGGTGTTCTCGGCGGCGTCGAAGTCGTAGCGCAAGACGGATCGGTCGTAGGCGAAAATGGCCTCGCGAATGCGCTGACGGTCCGCGGCCGGGAATCCCTGGACGTCGTGGAACATCGCGGTCATGGCCGCGGCCTCCGCCGTGACGTGCGCGTTGGCGTCTGTGATCGCGGACCGCTCACCCACGATCACGAACGCGACGAGCACGGAATAGAACACGGCGAGCACCTGGATCATCACGGCTGTGCTCGCGCTCACCCGCTCCCGCGTCTCCGCGGGATACCGGTGGTGCACTGTGTACTCGAGCCCGAACATGAACGCCAAGCCAGCCGCGATGTACACGGCGAAGAGCACAGGCATCGGTAGCGAGTCGAACGCGCGAAGGAACCTGTCCACGAGTGCCCTCCGCTACCCGACCGCTACAGCCCCGGCTGGAAGCGCGCCGTCACCGTCTCCGGCGAACGCTCGGCGTGCTCGACTGCTTCGAGTAGCACCTCGGAGATGTCCTGCACCTGGACGTCTTCGTCGCGCTGCTTCTCCTTCACGCCGTCGTCCATCATCACGTAGCAGAACGGGCACGCCACCGCGATCCGGCTCGCGCCGGTCGAGAGTGCCTCCTCGGTGCGCTCGATGTTCACCTTCTTGCCCGTGTGCTCCTCCATCCACATGCGAGCACCGCCCGCACCACAGCACAACCCACGCGTCCCGTTGCGCGGCATCTCGACGACGTCGATCCCGCCGAGTGAGCCGATCACGTTGCGCGGCGCGAGGTACACGTCGTTGTGGCGGCCCAGGTAGCACGAGTCGTGGTACGTCACCCGCTCCTCGAGCGAGGCGTCCTCGAGATCGAGGCGTCCGCTGTCGATGAGCTCCATGAGGAACTGTGAATGGTGCACGACCTCGTAGTCCCCGCCGAGCTGCGGGTACTCGTTCTTCAACGTGTTGAAGCAGTGCGGGCACTGTGCGATGACCTTCTTGACGCCGAGGCCGTTCAGCGTCTCGACGTTCTGCATCGCCAGCATCTGGAAGATGTACTCGTTGCCCGAACGGCGGGCGGGGTCGCCGGTGCACAGCTCGTTCGGGCCGAGGACCGCGAAGTCGACGCCGGCCCTCTGCAACAGCTTCGCGACGGCCCGGCTCGTTTTCTTGTTGCGGTCGTCGAACGAACCCGCGCACCCGACCCACATCAGGTACTCGTGCTCGAACGGGCCGGACGCATCGATGATCGGGATGCCCTCGAGGTCGCCGGCCCAGTCCCCCCGGTCCCCCTGGTTCATGCCGTACACGTTCGACGAGTTCTCCATCGACCGGTACGTGTTCCCGAGCTCGACGGGGAAGTCGCTCTCCATGAGCGACAGGTACCGCCGCATGTCGAGGATCTTGTCGAGGATCTCGATGTCGACCGGGCAGATCTCGTCGCACGCCTTACACGAGGTGCAGGCCCACAGCTCCTCGGAGGTGATCCGCTCGAACAGCGAGTCGGCGCCCAGGGTGATGTCGCGGTCGACTCCCACCGGCGGCGACACCTTCGGATCGCCGGTGGCCGCCATGACCTCCCCGACCTTCAGCACGATCTCGCGCGGATCGAGCGGCTTGCCCGTGGCGTGCGCGGGGCACACCGACGTGCAGCGCCCACAGATCGTGCAGGCGTCGGTGTCGAACAGCTGCTTCCACGTGAAGTCCTCGACGGTTGACGCGCCGAACGTGTCGAGCTCGGTCTCCATCAGGTTTGGGAGCGGGCGCATCGCCCCCTTCGGTCGGTCCCGGTCGCCCAGGTACATGTTCATGGGCGACGTGATCATGTGGCGCAGCTTGGTGGTCGGGAGGATGACCAGGAACGCCACGAACGACGCGAAGTGGATCCCCCACAGCCACCGGTGTGCGTCGCGCAGCGTGCCGTGCGACAGCGAGTCGAACAGGACGGCGAGCGGGTAGCCGACCACCGACCACTTCTCGAACGCGGGACGACCGATGAGCGCGATGCGGAGCCCCTCGGTCGCGAAGCCGGTGAGACCGATGACGAGGAACGTGCCGAGGATGAGCGCGTCCTCGGGCTTCGTCTTGATGCGGATCCGGTACGGGCGCTGGATGTAACGACGGCCCAACGCCCACAGGATCCCGGCGACGAAGATCGCGCCGGCCACGTCGGCCGTGGCCGCGTAGCCCTCGTACACGCGGCCGTGCAGGAACTTCGCCGAGTCAGGCAGCTGATGGTCGATCTCGAGGACGACGGTCGCGACGAAGAGGACGAGGAACCCGAAGTAGATCATCGAGTGCATGACGCCGGCCGCCGGGTCGCGCAGCAGGGTCTGCATCCACACGCCGGACCGGAATCCCTCGAGCCGCCGCTTCGCGTTGGCGCGCGTTGTGCGGCGGTCGTCCGGCTTGCCCCGCTCGTAGTTCTGCACCCGTTGCGACACGAGCCACGCCACGACGAGGAGCATCACGCCGACGGTGGCGTAGAAAGCCCAGTAGAGCGGATCGGGCACGTTCCCGAACACCTGCCGGCTGATCGGCGCGTGGTCCTCCCACCCCGTGAGGCGGGGCACGATCCCCGAGGCGATCGCGCCCAGCGACGCCAGCACGCCCACGGCGAGGATGAGCTGGTGGGGACGGATGCGAAGCTGGCGCACGACCGGGAATCTAGTTGCGGCGACCCGCCGCTACGGTGTCCGGCTCATGAGTAGCTGGAACCGGATTGTGGTGTGCGGCGCGCTCGCCGCCGGGCTCGCGATGGCAGCCGGACCCGCGGCCGCGTCGCCGGCGCGGGTGGCAGCGCCGAAGGGATCGTGCAAGCTGATCACCTTGGGCGAGGCCGGGAAGATCCTCGCGACTCCGGTCGGCGCGGGGAAGCAGAAGACGAGGAAGGCGGGCGGGCAGACGAACGACCAGTGCGTGTGGGCGGCCAAGAAGAAGGGGACGGGCGGGCTGAAGAACCAGCCGCTCCAGCTCGAGCTCGTCGTCGAGTCCGGGACCGGTCTGGTCAATGACTACAACACCGTCAAGGCCGCCGACCCGACCAAGACCGACGCCGTCCCCGGTCTGGGCGATGACGCCTTCATCAAAGACCTGAAGCTGCACGTTCTGATAGGTGACCGGGTGGTCAGCGTCGCGCTTCACAACTACCGGTACCCCGAGC
>JBKOZX010000264.1:0-1179 GCA_046726115.1 Actinomycetota bacterium
CGTCGACGCTGTCGGCGCGCAGCGCCTGCAGTCGCGGCTCGACGCCCAGCTCGGCACCGGTCAGAGCTGCGTGGTCGTGCACGCCGGGTCCGGGGACGTCGCGTCGCACACCCCCGACCTCGCCCTCGCGCCGGCGTCGACCGAGAAGCTCCTCACCGGCTTGGCCGCGATGAGCGCGCTGGGGTCCGAGTTCAAGTACGAGACGAGGGTCGTGGCGTCCTCCGAACCGACGAACGGGACCGTCGATCGGTTGTGGCTCGTCGGCGCGGGCGATCCCTCGCTCAGCACGCCGGATTACCCGGGCATGGTCGAGTCGAACCCGCAGAGGAACACCGAGGAGCAGGCGACCGGCCCGAGCAAGTCCGCCACGTCGCTCGCCACGCTCGCGGATTCCATCGCTGCCGCCGGTGTGCGCAACGTCCCGGGCGGTGTCCAGGGCGACGACTCACGCTACGAGGCGGTGCGCTACGTACCGTCGTGGCCGGCCAGCTACCGCACCGACCCCGAGGTCGGCCCGGTCGGCGCGCTGACCGTGAACCACGGGATGAGTGCCATCCAGCCGAAGCTGACGGCCGTGGACGATCCGGCGGTGTTCGCGGCGACGCAACTCAGCGACCTGCTGCGCGCGCGCGGTGTGTCGGTCGGCGCGCCCGGTCGGTCGACCGCCCCCGACGGTGCCAAACCGATTGCGTCGGTCCAGTCGGCGCCGCTGCACGACCTCGTGGCCGCGGCGCTCGAGAGCAGTGACAACCTCGCGATGGAGATGTTCGTCCGCGAGGTTGGCGTCAAGGTCGCGAAGCAGGGCACGACCGCCGCCGGCGCCAAAGCCGTCGTCGACAAGGTGCACGAGCTCGGGGTGCCGGTGGACGGCGTTGCGCTCGTCGACGGGTCGGGCCTCGACCGCAGCAATCGCGTGTCGTGCCAAACGCTGATGAGCGTCCTCGGCTTCGGCGCGCGTCCCGAGTTCAACGCACTCTGGAACGGTCTCGCGGTCGCGGGGCAGACAGGCACGCTCGCCGCCGAGTTCCGCGGCTCGGCGCTCAACGGCAAGCTGCACGCGAAGACCGGATCGCTCCAAGGCGTCACGGGGCTGGCGGGGTTCGTGGACAACGGCCGCGCCGTCGTCTTCTCGTACCTCGCCAGCGGCACCTTCAACCTCGCGACCGGGGTGGGCATGCG
>JBKOZX010000265.1:0-3331 GCA_046726115.1 Actinomycetota bacterium
GACCGGACGGTCACGGTGTCGCTCGCGTTCGGGTGGATCATGTCGTACAGGTCGGCGACCTTGCGGTCCGGGTCCGCGATCAACGGATAGTTGGGCGCCGTCCCCTGCGTCTCCTCGATGTCCTTTGACCAGCCTTTGTGCGACTCGAGCGGGTCGACGCTGATCCCGATGAGCTTCACGTTGCGCTTGTCGAACTCCGACTTGCGGTTCGCGAAGGCGCCGAGCTCGGTCGTGCACACCGGCGTGAAGTCCTTCGGGTGGGAGAAGAGCATCCCCCAACTGTCGCCGAGGTAGTCGTAGAAGCTCAGCGTTCCTTCGGTCGTCTCCGCGGTGAAGTCGGGAGCGGTGTCTCCAAGGCGAAGTGACATGGCTGCCTCTCTTCGTCGTCGTCTCTGAGGGTTGTCTTCACGGTATCGCTCGGATGCTCGAAAAGTCGAGTGATCTGGTCGGATATGGTGTGACGCCGGTCGGGGTCGCCGCATCGGCCCGGGGGCAGCGGGGGGCTCGGCCTCCGACTCGTCTACCGGGTCGCCGACCGCTCGGGAGTGCGCTCGACGGGGCGTCGCCCGAAGGGCGCGTAGACCTCGTACTCGCCGTCCCGGAAGCGGACGTCGGCGTCGGGGGACAGGCGCCGCAGGAACGGCAGTGCCCGTCGGTTCTCGCCGAGGACCGTGGCGCGGAACGCCACGAGCCCGCGACGGGCGCCGACGCGCGCGAGGTGATGCAGCAGCAACGTCCCAACGCCGCGGTCCTGCCAGTCGTCCTCCACGATCACGGCCACCTCGGCGTCGTTCTCTTCGGGCCGGCCGTCGTAACGAGCGACGGCCACGATCTCGTGATCGACCTCGGCAACGAGGGCTTCGTGGAGCTCGTGGTCCAGCCCGGCGAGATGGAGAAGCGCAGCGCGGCGCGGCCGGGGGATCGGGGAGAAGAAGCGGTGGTAGATCGACTCGGGGGAGAGGCGATCGAACATGCGCAGCAGCGGGTAGGCGTCCGCGGGCTCCATGGACCGGATCGTGAGGCGCGCACCGTCGGCGAGCTCGCTCACATCGCCCGCGGCCTTCGGCTCCGGGACCGGCTGTTCGACGGCGGCCATCACGCGGCTCCCGTGTCGCTCGACGCAGTGGAGCTGGGGGAGATGAGGCACGTGCTCGTGGAGTGCGCGTACAGCTCACCGTCCCTGTCGACGAGATGCGCCTCAGCCGTCGCGACGCGCCCACCGAGGTGCACGACCTTGCCCTCGCCTCGGATTCGCCCGGTCGTGACCCGAACGGGTCGCAGGAAGCTCACGTTCAGCTCGAGCGTTGTGTAACTCAGACCGGCGCGCAGCCGGCTGTGGACGGCGCATCCCATGGCGCTGTCGAGGACGGTCGTGAGGATGCCCCCGTGCACGGTGCCGAGCGGGTTGTAGTGGAACTCAGCCGGCTCGAAGGCGAACGTCACCAGGCCCTCGCTGACCTGATCCACTTCGAGGCCGATCAGCTGCGCCACCGGAGGCGGGGGCAGGTCGCCGCCTTCGATGGCGCGGAGGACGTCGATACCACCCAGCCCTCGGGCCGCCTTGAGGCTCGCGATGGGATCGTCCCAGGTCACTACCCGGCTGCGGTCTTCGGTGGTCGTCATCGGTTTGCCCTCCGTTTCCGTTGACGAGGCGTCGTGCGCAGGCTCTCGACGTGCTCGGTGAGCGACGCGACGGCTCGGTGCTTGTAGGCGGAGTCGTGAAACAGGCGGCTGAGCATGAGCGAGCCTTCGAGCGTCGACGTCACGAGCGTGGCGAGCTCGTAGGGATCGACGTCGTCGGCGACGTCACCCCGCGCCTTGGCGTCCTTCACGATCGACCCGATGAGGCGGTGCCACGAGTCCATGGCGTTGCGCGCGCGGGCAGCGAGCGTGGGGTTCGTGTCGTCGGCCTCGATGGCGGTGTTCATGATCGGGCACCCGCCTGCGACCAGCGGATGGCCCGACCAATCGCCGAAGATCTGGATGATGGCCACGAGCCGGTCGAGGCCGACCTTGCCGGCCTGCGCGGCCGCGTAGCCGTCGACGATCAGTGAGATCGCGTAGTCGAACGACTCGACCGCGAGCTCTTCCTTGCTGCCGAAGTGGTTGTAGATGCCGCCCTTCTCGATCCCGGTCGCTTCGACGAGCTCGCTCATCGAGGCTCCGGCGTAGCCGCGCTGGTTGAAGACGGGAGCGGCCCGCTCGAGGATCAAGCGCCGGGTCGCCTCCCCCTTTCGAAGCCTCGTCACCGTGCTCATGGGTCCCTCTCTAAAACCGACCGTTCGGTCTGATTATGAGCGGGACCGCAGTCGGAAGCAACGTGACCTGGGACACCCGTGGCCTCGGCCTCCACCGCGGCGCCGGTACCGTGCCGCGCGTGTGCGGACGGTTCGTGCAGGTGTCGTCGCCCGAGCTGCTCGTCGAGCGGTTCGGCGTCGACGAGCTGGCGACGCCGCGGCACGAGCCGAGCTACAACGTCGCTCCCCGGGCGACGGTGTACGCCGTGCGAGATCGAGTCGGCGGCGGCGGCTCCGCCGACCGTCGCCGCAAAGCCGGAGCTTGCGACGGCGACCATAGAGATCAGGACGACACCCGTCGCCGCTACCTGTCGGAGCTGCGGTGGGGGCTGATCCCGTCGTGGGCGAAGGACCCCAAGATCGGCGACCGCATGATCAACGCCCGCGCCGAGTCGTTGGCCGACAAGCCCGCCTACGAACGCGCCTTCCGGCGGCATCGATGTCTCGTCCCGGCCGACGGGTTCTACGAGTGGCAGCGGCACGGGTCCCGCAAGCAGCCCATCTTTATCCACCGCCGGGACGGTGAGCCGATGGCGTTCGCGGGGCTGTGGGCGGCGTGGCGCGACGGGAGCGTGACTGACGCCGAGTGGCTGCGGTCGTGCGCGATTGTGACGACGAGCGCCAACGGCACCGTTGCTCCGCTCCACGATCGCATGCCGGTCGTCCTCGAGGAGCGCGACTGGGACCGGTGGCTCGACCCGGTCTCCGGCGACGTCGAGGCGCTCGCGCGTCTTCTGCGCCCGGTATCCGACGAACTTCTCGTCGCGTACCCGGTCGGGACCGCCGTCAACAGCGCCGACAACGACGGCCCGGAGCTCGTGACACGCGTCGAGGTCGAACCCTCGCTCGGGCTATAGCGTCGCAGCGTGGACTACAGCGACTACATCGCGGCCCTCCGATCGAACGCGAACGCGGCGGCCCAGGCGACGCGCGAAACGCCGATGGAGACAACGGTGCCGTCGTGTCCCGAATGGAGCCTGCGTGACCTCGTCCACCACCTCGGCTCCCACCACCGATGGGTGGCGGGCAACCTC
>JBKOZX010000266.1:0-2286 GCA_046726115.1 Actinomycetota bacterium
AGGCGCTCCCGCTCGTGCGACGGCTGTGGACCGAGGACGACGTCGACCACGACGGGCCCCGCTTCTTGTACCGCGCGCTTTCGGTCCGGCCCAAGCCCGTGCAGCAGCCCCCCGACGTGTGGCTCGGCGGCCGGGCGAAGAGCGAGCTGCGACGCGTGGGGCGCCTCGGGGACGGCTGGCTCCCGAGCTTCTCGACCCCGGCCGAGGTAGCGGCCGGACGCGTCGTGGTCGAGGAGGCGGCGGCCGACGCCGGTCGCGAGATCGAGGACGAGCACTACGGCGCGCTCGTGATCTACGTGCGCGACGCGATCCCCGACTTGCTCGCGGCAGGCATCAAGGCCCGCCGGCCCGACGTCGATCCCGCCGAGCTGGTGCCGGTCGGGTCCTCCGCGCTGCGGGCGCGGCTCGAGCAGTTCCTCGAGCACGGCTTCTCGAAGCTGGTCCTCGTGCCCGCGCACGATCCGGGGTCATGGGCCGCCGAGCTCGACGACGCGGCCCGCGAGATCCTTCCGCTGCAGACGTAAGCCCGGCCGCGCCATGACCGGCATCGTCTCGAAATGGGTCGTGCGCCGCGAACACGCCGTCGGCGTTGACGACGTCGATGCCAACGGCAACGTGCTCGACAAGGCTCTCGCACGGTGGGTGGACGAGATATGCGCCGCGTACCTCGACCGGTGCCGCGTGCTGAACGAGATACGGGATCGGCACGGGCTCGTGTTGCGGTCTCGCGTCGGTCCGCTCCCTCCCGGCGCCCGCCTCGGACGGCCGTCGGCGGTCGTGGTGAGCGCGGGCGCAAGGGAAGTTCGGCGAAGTTCCTTCACGGTCGCGCTCCGGTTACGCGCGGCAGACGGTGAGACCGACGTTGCCGTGGACGCGGCGTGCGTCGTCTCGTTGGAGGATCCCGGCACCGGCGACACGCGCGAGCTTGGGGACGACGTTCGGGACGAGCTGATCGCGCTCGAGCACGGCGCCGCGCATTTCAACTGACGAAGCGCTCGGAACGGAGCGGGGGGCGGCCGCCGGGCGATGCGTTCCGCGCAATCCGGCCCGCCCGGCCGAGACCCGGGTCGAAGACCCGAGCCGAGCGAGCGCAGCGAGAGCGCGGCGTCGGCGGCTTTGCCGACCGTCGCCGCAAAGGCGGAGCTTGCGACGGCGTCAAACAGAGGCGAGCAGGGGCTCGGACGGATCAGCGGTGCCGGCCCGGGCGCATCAGTCCGGTGCGCCGCCTGCCGCGGTCACGTGCCAACCGGACCGGCGCGCCGCTAGGCGCGCGGGATTGCCTGCACGGCCCAGCCGTTCCCGTCGGGATCGCTGAAGAAGACGAACGACCCCCACGGGAAGTGCTGGACGTCGCTGACGTCGACACCCCGCGCGACCAAATCGGCGCGGGCCGCATCGATGTCGGCCACCACCATCTGCAGACCCTGGACCGATCCGGGCGTCATGTCGGTGATACCGGCGCCGATCGCGATCGACGTCGGGGACCCGGGCGGCGTCAGCTGCACGAAGCGCATCTCGTCGCTCACCTGGTGGTCGTGATCGGCGTTGAAGCCTGCTTTGTCCGTGTAGAAGGCCTTGGCGCGATCCACGTCGGACACCGGCACTTGCACGAGCTCGAGTCGCCACTCCACGGGGCGGGAATCTATCGGGCGTCGCGCAGCCGGGTGATCGGCGAGTCACTCGAGGTAGCGCCGCTCGGGCCCGGTGCGGGCGCCTCTCGTCAGTAGGAACCGCCACCTGTTCTCGACATTCCCGCACGCCGAGACCGCCAATTAGAGGGGGCGGTGGCCGACGATGGTTCGAAGCCCGGTCGGGAGCTGCTCGGTCCCGAACGACGGTCGAACCTGTGCCACGACGCCGTGTTGGGCGAGGAGCCCGGGCACGAGGGTGGTGTCGATCAGGACATTGTCGTGGCGCTCGCCGTCGCGCCGCCACGAGCCGTCGTCGTTCTTGACGAAGATCGTCATCTCGCGGACGAACCGGTTCGCCGCCGGGGTCGAGGTCTCGGTGATGATCGCCCAGTCCTGCCCGACACGACCCTGGGTGGCCACGCCCCGCCGAGCTGCTCCCCACTCGAGGTCGCACAGGTCGATCGCGAGGATGCCACCCGGCTGTAGCGCCTCCGCGATTGCAACAAGCGCACGGTCGACGGCCGCCTCGTCGGGCAGGTAGTTCAGGGCGTGGCCGATGCCGACGATCGCGTCGGCGGACGGGATCGGGTCGTCCGGAAGCGTGATCTGGCGGACGTCTTCCGCCTCGGGCGCCATTTGGCGGGCGAGCTCGAGC
>JBKOZX010000267.1:0-6554 GCA_046726115.1 Actinomycetota bacterium
GGTCCTTCTGGGGTACGGCCGTGTCGAGCAGCGATCGGAACAGGAGCGGGGGGATCGCGATCACGATCGAGGCCGCGATCGCCGTGACGAGGAAGCCGACGAGCTGCCGGCGATAGGGGCGGGCGAGGCGGAAGACCCGTCGGACGAGCGCCCGGTCGATGCGCTTGCCTGCGACTGCATCCGGATCGCTCCGGAAGCTCCTCATGGCCTGATACATCATCCTGGGTGCAACCTACCGGCGGGCGAAGGGATTCCCCCGCGCGCGCCAGCAGTGGGAGACTGCACCGCGTGACTCCAGGGCAGGCGCGGCGACGGGGGCTTTGCCGACCGTCGCCGCAGGAGCCGGAGCTTGTGACGGCGACAGGCAGGGAGGGCCGGCGGCGGTGAATACCGCGACGTGGCCGTTGGTCGGACGGGTGAGTGAGCTCACCCAGGTGACCGCCGCCATGAACGGCGAGGCCGGCGGTGTCCTGTTCGCCGGGCCTCCCGGCGTCGGCAAGACCCGCCTCGCCGCCGAGTGCCTGGGCTTCGCGGCCGAGCGCGGCTACCGGACCGCGCACGTCCGGGCCAACCGCAGCTCGGCGACGATCCCGTACGGCGCGTTCGCGCCGTTGCTCCCGCCGGCAACCACACGGGACGCCGAGAGCCGCGGCGACCTGCTGCGCTACTTCGCCGAGGCGGTGCTCGACGGCCCCGACGACAGCCCCCTGCTGCTCGTCGTCGACGACGCGCAGGACCTCGACGAGGCCTCGGCCGCGCTCCTCCTGCATCTCGTCCTGCAAGGTGGGGTGTTCCCGGTCGTCACGCTGCGCACCGGCGAGGCGGTGCCGGAGTCCGTCGTGATGCTCTGGAAGGACGAGCTCCTCGCGCGCATCGACGTGTCGCCACTTTCCGTCCAGGACATCGCCATGCTGGCCGCCGACGTGCTCGGCGGGCCGGTTGAGGGCGGCACCGTTCACGCGCTCTGGACGAGAAGCGAAGGCAACGTGCTGTTCCTGCGCGAGCTGATCATCTCGGCGGTGGCGTCCGGCGCGCTTGCGGACTCGGTCGGCATCTGGCGGTTGCAGGGCTCCCTCGCCGCATCACCGCGCCTGACCGAGCTCGTGCGCATGCGCCTCGGCGCGCTCGACGACGACGAGCGTCACACGCTCGAGGTTGTCAGCGTAGGCGAGCCCGTTCCGCTCACGACCCTCGAGGAGCTCGCCGACGATGAGCGCATCGAGCGCCTGGAGGCGCGCGCGCTCGTCGACGTCGAAACCGAGGGCGCGGCACGCCAGGTGCGCATGGCCCATCCGCTGTACGGCGAGGCGCTGCTGTCGGATCTGCCCTCGCGCCGGCGCGAGCGCATCTGCCGGATGCTCGCCGACGCGGTCGAGAAGTCCGGCGAGCTGTCCGCCGAGGAGGCGTTGCGGGTCGCGGTGTGGCGGCTCGAGAGCGGCGATTCCGGGCACACCGAGCTGTTGATGCGGGCCGCCCATCAAGCGGCGTTCGCGTTCGACTTCCGCCTCGCGCGCCGTCTCGCGCGCGCGGCGTGGGACGCTGGCGCCGGTCAGGACGCGGGCGGTCTGCTGGGCGCCATGCTCGACACGCTGGGCGAGCACGAGGAGGCCGAGGACGTGCTACGCGCCGTCGAAGCGGAGGCGCGCACGGACGAGGAACGCGTGCTGATCGCCGAGGCGCGGGTCGGCAACCTGTTCCGCGGGCTTGGACGCGCGTCCGAAGCCGAGGAAGTCGGGTTGGCGGCGGAGCGGGCCGTCTCGGATCCGGACGTGCGCGCCGAGCTCGTCGCCCAGCGCGCCATCCACGCCTTGTTTGCAGCCGACATGACGGAAGCGCTCGCGCTCTCCGAGCCGCTGCTCGACGAGGCGGACCACCCCGGGCGCGTCGTTGTGAAGGCCGCGCTCGCTGCCGGTCCCGCGCTCGCGCTCTCGGGCCGCACTGCGGACGCCATCCGCGTCGCCGACCGCGCGTTCGAGCTCCGCATCGAGCTCGGCGACCAGGTGCAGATGGCCGGGCCGGGCGTGTACCTCGTGGCCCGGGCACTCGCGCTCGCCGAAGCGGGACGGCTCGAGGAGGCCGAGCGCACCGCGCAGGCGGGCTACGACGGCGCGGTCGAGTCGCAGGTACTCGAGGGCCAGGGCTGGTTCACCGTGATGCTCGGACGGATCTGTCTCATGCAGGGACGGGTGGACACAGCCGCGCGCTGGCTCCGAGAGGCAGCCGTGCTGTGGGGCGAGCTCGTCCACGCGAGCGCGGGGTGGGGGTTCGGCGGCCTCGCGCACGCGCTCACCCTCGCCGGCGACCTGGACGGCGCCGAAGCCGCGATCGACGACCTCGATGCGGAGCCACCGACGCCGATCCGCTTGATGGATGTCGACATCGAGCGCGGGCGCGCCTGGTACACGTGGTTCCGCGGCGAGCACGGTCGCGCGCTGGGCATCCTGCGCGCCGCCGCCGACTTCGGCGTCGAAGGCGGCCAGTTCGCGCTTGCTGCCGGCGCCTTCCACGATCTCGCCCGCTTGGGTGAACCCGCCGAGGCGGCGGAGCACCTCGAGCGGATCGCCGAGCACGTCGACGGGGACCTGATGCCGGCGCGTCTGCTGCACGCGACCGCACTGGCGAAGGGCGACCCCGCCGGCCTCGACGAGGCGTCCGAGGCGTTCGAGAGGCTCGGCGGGTGGCTCGTCGCGGCCGAATGCGCCAACCATGCGTCGATCCTGTACGAGCGCGAGGGGCTGCGCCGGCGGGCGTCGGCGGCGGCGCAGCGCGCGGGCGCGCTCGCCGAGCGCTGTGAAGGCGCGCGCAGCCCGGCTCTCGAGCGGGGCCAGCAGCCGGTCACGCTGACGAAGCGCGAGCGCGAGGTCGCGACCCTCGCGGTGCGGGGTCTCACGAGCCGCGAGATCGCCGAGACGATCGTGGTCTCGACGCGCACGGTCGAGAACCACCTACAGCGCGCGTACGAGAAGCTGGGCGTGACCGGCCGGACGGAGCTCGCCCAAGCCCTGGGCAACGAGGATTAGGGCCCGGTCCGTTCACGCGCGGCAGCTGCCGAGGAAGTCGGTCGTGAGCATGATCCGGCCGAGCGCCACCCACGCTGCTCCGTAGTACGTCGGCTGCTCGGCGTCGCGGCGTTCGGCGGCCTCGAGGAGCCGGTCGCGGGCAGCGGCGTCGCCGGCCGCGCCGGCTGCCGCGGCGGCGCCGACGAAGGCAACGGGGTGCTGGTTGCGCCGGGCACGCAGGCGGGGCCAGAGGTCGGCGGCGACACCGCGGCTTCCCGCCGCGCACGCCTCGGCGAGGCGGAGGGGCACGCGGGCGGCGTCGTAGCCGTAATGGGGCTGGTCGCCGGCAGGCGACGAAGCCGGGCTCGGTGTGCCGTTGCCGTCGACCTGTGCCCAGTCCGGAGGCAGGTCGTTCGCGGTCAAGGCCCGGAGGTCGGCGACGCCGGAGTCGATGAGCTGCATCCAGCGCCCGTCGCCGGTCACGCCGGCCAGCGCGGTGAAGGTCTGCGGCGCGATGTAGCTCGGGTTGACCCGCACCGGTACCTGCCGCGCCCAGGGCCCGGCCACGAGCACGGGGCTGCCGCCCTCGGTGGCCGTCTCCTGGTCGAGCACCGCGCCCCCGATGCGCTGCGCCTGCTCGAGGTACGAGGCGTCTTCGAAGCGCTCCGCGGCGAAGACGAGCGCCCGGGCGGCGTCGAGGTCGGCGTCGGCGGCCGCCTCCGGGTCGACCACGTGGCCGTCGGCCCAGTGCCAGGACAGCAGGCCGTCCGGACGTTGGAGGTGCTGCGCGGTCCACGCCCAGACGCGGGCGAAGCGAGAGCGGTCGCCGGTGGCCACGGTGATCAGGAGCGCGTACGCCTGCCCTTCGCTGACCGTGTCACCACCTTGGTCGCGCCGCACGACGCGCCCGTCGGGCTCGAGGTACCGGTTGAGAAAGTCGTCGGAGGCGGCCCGGGCCGCTTCGGCGCGGCCTTGCGCGTTGGGCCGGTCGGCGAAGGTCGCGGCACAGGAGGTTGCGAGCACGCAGACGACGAGCGCGGCGCAGGTGGCGCGCATTATCGAGCGACGCATCACGCGGCGACTTGCTCGCGCCTGCGCTGCTCACGGGCGGCGACTGCCGGCACGGGTCGGCGGAGCGCGGGCGCCACACCCGCGGTGAGCACGAACACGTGGAGCAACGCGAACGACACGTTGTTCAACGTCGCCGGAGTGCGCGATTCCCACAGCCCGAAGGTCGCGGCGGACACCAGGATGACGATCGCCACCAGCGTCGGCCACACCGCGCGCGGCTGGCGGCGGTCGGTGCCGCGCTTGGGCGTGACGACGAAGCGTCCCTTCCGTCGCACCAACGCCGAGAGCGAGGCGTACACGTGCACCCAGAAGCTCGACGTCGCGAGGCAGAACGCCGCGAACGAGTAGGTGCCGGCCCCGGCCGTCGCCACGAGCAGGAGCGAGACGCCGAAGTACGGCGCGAAGTGCACGAGGAACTGGTCGGCCGACGCACCCGCGAGCGGCTGGGCGCCCGTGAAGATCCTGACCACCGGGAGGGCCATGTAGATGAGGACGGTCCAGCCGGTCAGGAAGTACATGGCGGAGAGCACGTATTGGAGCCGCAGCCGCCGCGGCAGCGACGACCGCAGGACGCGGGGGAGCGCCGAGAGGCATCCCCGGGCCCAGCGGTGCTGTTGGCTCACGTACGACGCCATGTCCTCCGGCCCGAGGCCGCGGACGAGGACCTCGGGGACGTACACCGAGCGCCAACCGCGCTCGTGGAGGATCACCGACAGCTCGAAGTCCTCGGTGAGCGAACGCTCGGGGAAGCCGCCGGCGTCCTCCAGTGCCTCTCGCCGGAAGACGACGTTCGTCCCGCAACAGAACATCGAGCCCATCCGGTCCTTGCCGCGCGCGATCGCACCGAAGAACAGCGCCTGCTGCGACCACGCCGCGCGCGCGATCGGGCTCGCGGGGGCGTTGGCGTAGTACTGCGGCGTCTGCACGAACGCGACGTCCGGGTCCATGAAGTAACCGAGCGTCGCCCGCAGGAGCCGGGGACCGGGGATGTGGTCGCAGTCGAGCACGAGCACGAACGGTGAGGCCGTGCGCCCCAGGGCGTTGTTGAGGTTGCCGGCCTTGGCGCCGGTGTTGACGCCGCGACGCACGTACGCCGCGCCGTGCCGAGCGGCCAAGTCGTGCAGCTCGGAGCGGTTGCCGTCGTCGAGGACGGCGACGTGCACGCGCGCGCCGCGCAGACGGGTCGCCGCGGCGATGGTCGGCTCGACGACGTCGAGCGGCTCGTTGTACACGGGGATGAGCACGTCGACATCGGGGAGAGGCCCCTCCCACTCCGGCGTCGGCGCCGACCGCCGGTCGCGGCGGACGGTCCACCGGAAGCCGAGCCCCTGCACGAGGTTGAAGGCCTCGGCGACGACGAGCAACCCGAACAAGAAGGGGTTCCCGATGCGCGCACCTTGCAGCAGCCAGCCGAAGTACCAGGCCGCCACGACCACGTTGGCGAGCACGAGCAATCGGACGCGGCGCGCGAGGCTGCGCCGGCCGACGGCGCGCCACCGCACGGCGTCGAATCGGAGATCGTTCGGTGTCATGCTCATTCGAAGACCCAGACCCTGATTTGTGGTCGTCGGAAGTCACCGACGAGGTGGCGTTCCTGCTCCAACTTGTTCAGCACCGCGCCCGTCCGTTTCGCGACGTCGGGCTTGTCGAGGAAGCTTCCGACGAGGAAGATCCGGCCCTTCGCGCCCGCCGCCGCGCGCCAGTCCGAGAAGGGATGCGCGTCGAGGCGTGGCCCGTAGTACTGGACGACCTCGTGGATGTACTGCGGGTTGTAGAGCACCTGATCGCCGGGCTTGGCCTCGGCCGCGACCTCCAGGACCGCGCCCCGGAAGTCGTACAAGCGCGGGTTCGTGCCGTTCAGCTGCTGGTCGGCGAGCGCACCGAGGAGGAGCACGACGAGCACGGAGGCGACGATCGTCGCCGCCTTCGCGCTGCGGGCGAGCGTCGTGGTGGCGCGGGCGCCGAGGAGCGCGAGAGCGGGAACGACGCCCGCGATGTAGCGGAGCTCGAAGAGGTCCTGCCGCTGCTGGCCGATGAGGAACAGCCCTGCCATCGGCACCGCGATGACGATGAGCAGCAGCGTGCTGCCGAGCGCGCGGCGGCGCCCGAGCAGCAGCAGCGCGAACAACATGCCGAACGGCCACAGGGCGCCGACCTGCTCCATGGCGCGGTTGGCGTGGTAGCCGCCGACCGCCCAGATCAGGTTGGCGATGATCGAGTACACCGACAGCCCCGGCTGCGATGCGACGGCGTTGCCGGCCTGCGACGGCACGTTCCCGAGGCCGGCGCCGTGATGGCCGTACGCGGCGAGCTGGGCCTGGACGTACGGAACGAGCGGGAGCACCAGTGCGCCCGCGAGCACGAGCGACCCGAACCATGCGACCGTGAAGCTGCCCAGCGGCCGTTCCTCCCGCCGGCGCTTGTGCAGCGCGACCAGGAACACGATCTGCTGGGCGACGATTTGGAGGGCGCCGAGGTACTGCG
>JBKOZX010000268.1:0-5884 GCA_046726115.1 Actinomycetota bacterium
GCAGTCGCGTCGAACTCCGACATCCACTCCATCCAGCGCGCCGGCGCGGCCAGGAAGTCCTGCGGCGAGGCGAGCACGAGGTCGAAGCCGTTGGTCATGGGCGCGCCCAGCAGCCCGATGAGCCCCATGTCGTGGTACAGAGGCAGCCAGGACACGATCGTGTCGACTTCGGCATCGAGGTTGGTGGCCTCGACGGCGGCGTCGAGGTTGGCCGTCATGCAGCGGTGCGGCACCATCACGCCCTTGGGGTCCGCGGTCGACCCGCTCGTGAACTGGAGGATCGCCAGCGCATCGGGGTCGTCGGCGGGGCGTTCGTACGCGCCGGTGGTGCCGCGCAGCTCATCGAGCCCCACGATCGGCGGGTCACCCGGCTGGGGGTCGAGGAACTCGCTCAACTGTGCGTCGATCACGACGACCTGGGCGTCGGCGTGGACGATGAGGCGGCGCGTCTGGGCGACGAAATCTTCGATCGACGCCAGTCGCATGGGGAGGGGCAGCACGACCACGGCTGCGCCGGCCAGCCAGGTCGCCTGCACGGCGGTGACGAAGGGCCGGGTCGTGGCGCCGAGCAGCGCCACGTGGCTGCCCGGCCCGACCCCACGGGCCTGGAGGGCGGCGGCCATGCCCCGGGCGTCCTCGTGGAGGCAGCCCCACTCCACCCGCTCACGGCCGTCGGCGCCCGCCGAGCCGACGAAGGTGATCGCGTGTCCGGTCTCGGCAGAGGCTTCGAGGCGCGGAAGGATCGAGGAAGAGCTGGTCACTAACTGGATCGGACTATTCCTACCCGATCCCGGTTACGCCCAACCCATGGGTTGCTACGTCCCGACCGCGGCGGCGGGGTCGTGGAAGAAACGGGACCGGGGGAGGGCGACGTCGGCGCCGGCCGCCCGAGCCGCGTCGAGGGCGCCGGGGTCGTCATGACGCCCATAGGCGACGATGCGCGCAGCCGGGAAGAGCTTCCGGACGGCGGCCACTGCGTCGGGGTGCGCCTTCACGTCGATGACGACCGCGTCCGCCCCGGCGCAATCGTCGGGCGCGGCGGCGAAACGGGCGCCGGGTACCGCGGCCGCGATCTTCGAGCGGTCGAGGAGGTCACCGACGAGGGCGGCGACGCTCATTCCTGACCGCGGATGTGCTGCGCGAGGTACGTCGACTCCCCGAGCTTCTGGATCAAGTCGAGCTGGGTCTCGAGCCAGTCGATCGACTGCTCGCCGTCGGCGAGCATCGGCTCGAAGATCAGGCGCGACCCGTCGTCCCCGACCTCGCGGCAGAGCGCGATGCCGGCGACCAACGCGTCGACGGTCGCCTTCTCGAGGGCGAGCTCGTTCTCGAACTGGTCGCTCACGCCCGACCCGACCCGGATCCGGTTGAGCCGCTGAAGGTTGGGCGCCCCCTCGAAGTAGATGATGCGCTCGATGAGCTTCTCCGAGTGACGCATCTCGTCGATCGAATCGTCGTACGCACGCTTGGCCAGCTCGGGGTATCCCCAGTTGTCGCGCATCTTGGCGTGGACGAAGTACGTGCTCGCCGCCGACAACTCCGAGGCGAGCATGTCGGCGAGCGCCTCCATGATCTTGGGATTTCCCTGCATCATCCACCTCCGTCGGGCAGCGTACGTCGTGCCCTTCGGAGGAGCACTCCACTGCCGAGCACACCGGCGACCACCGAGGCCGCGAGGATCCCGAGCTTCGCGTCGCTGAGCCTCGTGCCGATGAACGAGAGGTCGGCGACGAAGAGCGAGACCGTGAAGCCGATGCCGGCCACCGCGCCGATGCCGAGCACGTGGCGGAACGTGTCGCCGTCGGGGAGCTTGCCCAGGCGCAGCCGCAGGCCGAGTCCCGTCGCCGCGGAGATGCCGACGATCTTGCCGACCACCAGACCCGTCACCACACCCCACGTGATCCGACTCGACGCCGCGTCTCGCAGCACGTCGAAGCTGATCGCGACGCCGGCGTTGGCGAGGGCGAAGACGGGGACGACGAGAAAGCTCGTCCACGGGTGGAGCATGTGCTCGAGACGGTCGAGGACGCGCCGACCGCGGAAGGTGCCCGCCGGTGTGAGCAAGCCGAGGGCGACACCCGCGATCGTGGCGTGAACGCCCGACTCGAACGTGCACACCCACAACACGAGTGCGGGTGCCACGTACAGCACCGGGTGGCGCGCGCCGACGCGGCGCATCAGCACGACGACGAGTAGGGAAGCGGCGGCGCCGCCCAGCCACGCGGGCTCGATGCCTCCCGAGTAGAAGAGCGCGATCACGACGATGGCGCCGATGTCGTCGACGATCGCGAGAGTGAGCAGAAACATCTTCAAGCCCGGAACGATCCTGGTACCCAAGAGCGCGAGGACGCCGAGTGCGAACGCGAGATCGGTCGCCATCGGGATGCCCCAGCCCTTCTCGCCGTGACCACCGACGTTCCACGCCAGGAAGATGACGGCCGGTACGAGCATGCCTCCCACCGCCGCGAGGACCGGCAGCCGCGCTTTCTGCGTGTCGTTCAGCTCACCCTCGGCGAGCTCGCGCTTGATCTCGAGCCCGACGACGAAGAAGAACAGCGCCATGAGCAGCTCGTTCACCCACTGGCGGATCGACTCGCCGATCGCGAAGCGGCCGACGCCGATCACGAGCTCGTAGTCCCAGAGACGTGTGTACGAGTCGCTCGACGGGCTGTTCGCCCATACGAGCGCGGCGAGCGTTGCGGCGAAGAGGACGATCCCACCGAGCGCCTCGACCGAGGCGAACTCGTCACCGAGCGGCGTGATGTAGCGACCGGCGACGGGAATGCGAATGTGGGTCCGGCGACCGGTCATCGGAAGTCCCTTCGGCGCGTTGACGAGTCAACGCCGACCAGACTTCCCGGCACGCCGGGCGAAACAGTACCCGGCTGCGAACGGCGGGACCGGTTAGGCCCCCACGAGCTTGGGTGACTCGATGGGCGCGAACTCGGGCCACCGGGCGCGCTGCTTCTTCGACAGCTTGCGCAGCAGCTCGATGGCGCCGGGGTCGTCGTCGCCGGGACGCACCTCGATCCATCCGTCGCGCTGCAGGCCCTCCATCAGGTCACGACCGACGTCTGTCCGCACCAACGTGAGCGTCCAGTCGTTGAACGCCCCGATCCCGCCGGTGGAGATGTCGGCGTGCTCGGCGGCGAAGTCCGGGCACATCTTGCAGCCCTCGCGGGTGTAGGCGTGGCACTCCTTGAGCGGCACCTCGACGTAGCGGTCGTCATGCGTCCAGATCTGCATGCGCCCCTTCACGTTCATCTTCTTGATCTCGGCCCGCTTCAGGCCGTACTTGGCCTCGAACAGCTCCTCGAAGATCGCGTCGTCGAACGTCTTCGAGCAGAGAAGGCCGATGTTCAACGACAGGCGGCGCGCCACTTTGCCCGCCTTGCGCTGCTTCATCACCGGCGGGGCCGAGCTCTGGCAGCTCATCCCGACCAGGGCGATGCGCTCGGCGCCGCTCTCGATGGCGTCGTCGTAGGCGAGTGTGTTGGCGGAGTAGGTGTACCGGCTGCCGGCGGAGGCGATGATGTCCTCCTTGGTGCGGGCGACGCCGGGCACGGCCTTCCACGTCGAGCCGTCGCCCTCGAGGTACGAGACGAGCGCGGCGTCGATCACGTCGTTCTCGAGCGCGTAGAGCAGGATCGCCGAGACGAGCCCGCCGTCCTGCCCGACCTCGGCGAGCACCGGGTCGGTGGCGCGGGCGAGGACGATGTCCTTCGAGATGCCGTCGACCTCGTCGGGCTGGCGCGTGCGCCCGAACATGAACTCGTCGATCTCGGGCTCCCAGGCCCGGAACCGCGGGCAGGCGCGCGTGCAGCTCGTGCAGCCCTTCTCGCCGTGGCTGCAGTTGTCGGGGCCCCAGCCTTCCTCGAACTGGAAGGGCCGGTACACGCCGTCCTCGTCGTTGTAGCCGAGCACGTCGTGCGGGCAGACGATGACGCAGCCCGCGCACCCCGTGCACAGTCCCGTCGTCACAACCTCTTGGTAGAGCTCTTTCCACTGGAGCTTCTCGGGCGGCATGCACTGCTCCTGCGTCGCGAGGACATTGAGTCTGTCATTCGACGTCGATGCGGGCGAAACCTCGCCGCGCGTACTGTTCCGGGCGTGAGCCAGACGCCGCCTCCTCCCCCGCCCGACTCCGACCCGCCGATCCCGGCACCGCCTCCGCCGTCGGCGCCGCCCGGCTACTACGCCGCGGGGACGTCACCCTCGCCCGGTGGCGCGCCTCCCGGTGGTGGGGCGCCGGCGACGTGGCGGAGCCTCCGCGGCCTGACGTCCGCGCTGACGTGGCTGTTCTCGGTTCACATCGCGCTGAACGTGGTGTTGATCATCGGCGTCATCCACCATCTTTCGGTGCTCGGCGACAACGAACAGAGCGGATTCGTCATCGACAGCAAGGCCGTCAACGACGCCAACTCGCTCCCGGGCGCGATGATCCTTCTCTCGGGGCTCGTTGGGATCGGGACGTTCGTGCTGCTGATCATCTGGCTGTACCGCGCCGCGAAGAACAATGAGGCGCTGGGACGCCAGAACCCGAGACTCGGGCCGGGCTGGGCGATCGGCGGTTGGTTCATCCCGATCGCGTGGTGGGTGATCCCGTTCATCATCCTCGACGACGTGTGGCGCGGATCCGACCCGTCGATCGCACGCGGCGATCCCAACTGGCGGCGCTCGTCGACCCTCGCCGCGATCTGGGCATGGCTGGTCACGGCGGTGATCTTCACCGTCCCCAGCGCGATCGCCAGCTCCGGCGGCGACGTGAGCCCCGACGAGCCCGAGAAGGTGCGGCGCGACGACATCCTGCGCATCATCGGAGCCGTCGGGGCGATTCTCGCCTCGGTGCTCGCGATCGTCGTGACCCGCCGCATCGCCGCCCGGCAGGAGGAGTGCCTGCACGCGCAGCAGTCGGCCGCGCCGGTGGCGCGGCCTCCCGCGTCCTGAGGTGACGCCGGAGGAACTCCGCGCGCTCGTGCGCCACCACATCGAAGACGGGTTCAACCGCGACGATTGGACGGTGTGCCAATCGACCTTGGCCGACGACTACACGGCCTATTACGGCGCCGAGGGCAAGGCGAACGTCGGACGCGACGCGTACGTGCGCGCGTGCACGTTCCTGCGCCGGTCGTTCCCCGACGTGGCGATCACGATCGAGGACCTTGTCGTCGAAGGCGACAAGATCGTGATGCGCTACACGGAGCGCGGCACCCTCACAGGCCGGCCGTTCCTGGGGATCGACGCCGACGGCCAGCACTACGCCAAGCCGGGCACCACCGTCTACCGGGTCGTCGACGGGCGGCTCGCCGAGTCGTGGGGGGTCGAGGACACGCTGGGCTGGTTCCGCCAGCTCGGTGCGGTCCCCGAGATCCCGTAGGGCTTAGACCTTCAACAGCCGCTCGACCGCCTGGACGGCTTCGGTGAGCTTGGCGTCACCTTCGGTCCGGCTCGACTCGACGGCGTCGCGGACGCAGCTGCGCAGGTGCTCGTCGAGGAGACCGAGGCCGACGCCCTGGAGCGCCTTCGTCACCGAGACGATCTGGGTGAGGATGTCGACGCAGTACTCGTCCTCGTCGACCATGCGCTGCAGGCCCCGGACCTGGCCCTCGATACGACGAAGGCGGGCCCGGTAGTCGTCCTTGTGCATCGAATAGCCCCGCATCGGCTCGCTCCTGGAAATGGGTGTGTGGGGTACAGGGGTATAGTATCAAACCGTGGCCGAAGCGCAGGTGACCAGGCACCGCGGCGAGCTCCGACGGATCGACCTGCCGGTGGATGGGATGACGTGCGCCTCGTGCGCCGCCCGGATCGAGAAGGGGCTGGCCGGGATCGGCGGCGTCGCCGAGGCCCACGCCAACTACGGCACGAAGCGCGCCACCGTCGT
>JBKOZX010000269.1:0-2383 GCA_046726115.1 Actinomycetota bacterium
AGCTGTCCCGGGGTGACGCCCTTCTCGGACGCGATCGTGCGCACGCGTTCGACGACTTCGAGGTTGCGCGAGAAGTTTTCCCCCTCGAAGCGTGGCGTGCCCCGGCGGAAGTCGCCGCGCCCGAGCTCGTCCGTGCTGTTCACCTTTCCGGTGAGGAACCCGCGCCCGAGCGGGCTGTATGGGACGATCCCGACACCGAGCTCGCGCGCTGCCGGGAGTGCGTCCTCCTCGACGTCGCGACTCCACAGCGACCACTCGCTCTGGAGCGCGCTGATCGGGTGGACGGCGTGCGCGCGCCTGATCGTGTCGGCCGCCGCTTCCGACAGGCCCAAGTGGCGCACCTTGCCCGCCGCGACGAGCTCGGCCATGGCGCCCACGGTGTCCTCGATCGGCACGTTCGGGTCCGCTCGGTGCTGGTAGTAGAGATCGATGTGGTCGATGCCGAGGCGCTCCAGCGACGCGTCGCAGGCGCTCCGCACGTACTCCGGGCGGCCGTTGATGGCGCGTTGGCTCCTGTCGTCGGCCCGGCGGACGATGCCGAACTTCGTCGCCAGCACGACGTCGTCGCGCCGCCCGGCGATGGCCCGGCCGACGAGCTGCTCGTTGTGCCCGAGGCCGTACACGTCGGCGGTGTCGAGGAAGTTGAGGCCGAGCTCGAGGGCACGGTGGATGGTGGCGACACCCTCGTCGTCGTCGGCGGGGCCGTACACCCCGCTCATGCTCATGCACCCGAGGCCCTGTGCCGAGACCTCGAGGCCCTGACCAAGAGAACGCGTCGCGACCGTCATGCGTCGGAAGCTACCCGACAAATCGGGGCATCGAATCCGCCGCACCCGGGATACTCGGGTCGTGGCGGACGCGCACCGCAAGACGGTTCGGGAGGGGTACGACACGATCGCCGAGCGGTATCTCGACGAGCGCGTCACCGGCGGAGACATGAGGCTGCTCCCCGAGCTCGTGTCCCGCCTCGCCCCGGACGACCGTGTGCTCGATGCGGGGTGCGGCGCCGGCGTGCCGGTCATGCCCGAGCTCGTCGGCGCCGGCCTCCGCCCGGTCGGCCTCGATCTCTCGAGCACCCAGCTCGGGCTGGCGCAGTCCCTGGTCGACGGCACCGAGTTCGTCCAAGCCGACTTGGCCGCCCTGCCGTTCCGGGAGGGCGGCTTCGCGGGCGTCGTCTCCTTCTACTCCGTGATCCACGTGCCGCGCTCCGACCACCCGACCGTGTTCTCCGAGTTCCGGCGGGTCTTACGCCCCGGGGGTGTCGCCCTCGTCTGCCTCGGCGCCGGTGACCTACCCGAGGACGACGACGGCGAAAGCTGGCTGGGCACGCGCATGTTCTGGAGCCACTTCGACGCTCGCACCAACCTCGAGCTGCTCGCCGAGGTGGGGTTCGACATCCTTCGCCACGAGATCGTCCCCGGCCCCATGAGCCACGGCCGTCACCTGTTCGCGCTCGTGCGGAGGGACTGACCATGCCCCGGGCCGATTACGAGGGCTGGATGGCCGGCGCGTACGACGCGGGCCGAGCCCTGACGCCTGCAGCTGTTCGCGCCTGGCGGGACGCGGCGAGGCCGTTCCTCCTCCACGAGGGTGGCACCAGCCGCGTGCTCGATCTCGGCGCGGGCACGGGACGTTTCTCGCTCTACCTCGCCGACTGGTCGTGCGGCCCAGTAGTCGCCATCGAGCCCGCGCTCGCGATGGCGCGCCAGGCCAAGGACAAGGACCTGGCGAATGTCGACGTGGTCAACGGCCGCGCCGAGTCGATCCCTGTCCGAGACCTCTCCGTTCGGGCAGCGTGGCTCTCGAACGTGATCCATCACTTCGACAATCTCGACGCAGCGGCCTCGGAGCTTCATCGTGTGTTGCAGCCTGACGGCCGCGTGCTTCTCCGCGGCACGCTCGGATTGGAGGGCATGACGTGTCCCGGGAGTGCGGACGCTCGGATCCTTCACTACTTCCCCGGCGCACGGAAGTACGTGGAGACCTTTCCGACCCGCCGCGACGTTCTCGAGTCCTTCGGCCGGGCGCACTTCACCGAGGACGCGACCATGACGGTGTCGCAAGTCACTGCTACGAGCCTGCGGGCGTTCTACGAGCGCATCCGCACCCGAGCCCATTCGCAGCTGGCGAAGCTCGACGACCACGCGTTCGAGGCTGGACTCTTGGCGCTCGAACGCGACGCGGCGCTCGAGACATCACCGACACCGGTGATGGATGACGTCGACCTCGTCGTGCTGCGCGCCACAAAGGATTGAGGCGAGACTGTTGGAAGGAGGTCGGTGATGGGGAAGACCCACGCGTTCGTGTTCGAGAAGGTGGCCGTGCTCGTCGCCCCGTGGCACGAGCCCATGGAGCCGCCGGAGCGCGGCGCCCGGGTCGAGGT
>JBKOZX010000270.1:0-4008 GCA_046726115.1 Actinomycetota bacterium
TTCTCGTCCGCGACATGCCAGCTGGTCGGGTACTGCATCTCGATCCGGTTCTGCTCGTACCTCCGCACCGGATCGAAGCGCAGCGTGCCGAGCATGCGCCAGGTCTGGTCCTTGCGCTCCTGGGACGCATTCGCACCGAAGACCACGTAGGCGTTGATCCATCGGCCGTGGTCGGAGAAGGCAACGCTGTTCGCGACGAGAGCGGGCGTGAACAGCTGACTCGAGCAGTCCAACGTCCGTGTTTCTTGCGCGCCGAAGTGCTTCGGCCGAGGCTTCGGGGCGACACCGCGTTCCTCGCCGATCACGCGCGCGGGATTGGATTCCGTGATCCACACGAACACGCCGCCGGAGCCGAGGCCCTGCAGGGTTCCGAGCGGCAGCTGGGTGTCGCACGCGGGACCCGAATCGTCAGGTCGCAGCGCGTACGTGCCGAGCGACAGGATCTCCCTCGGGTCCAACAGGCTGGGCACCAGGGTCCCCTCCGACCGCTGCCATCCTGGGGGGATCTGCACCGAGAAGCCGTTGGCGTCGTCCCGGTACGTCGGCCAGCGGGGGTTCGAGGGCTTCGCCTCGATGCGGTGGCCGGGCTCCGATCGCTTGGCGAGCAGCGCGACGCCGACCGGTACGGCGACGACCACGAGCACGACAGCGATCGCACCGGCGACCCAGCGGCGGAGACGAAGGCGCCGGCCTCGCCGCCAGGCCGCCGTGATGTCCGGCTCGCCGGCGGGCGCGGCGGCGTCGCGCAGCAGCTCGCGCACTTCAGTGGGCATCGGACTCCTCAAGCTCGATCTCACCCTCGCCCTCGAGGAGACCGGCGTCGCGGAGCGCGGCGATCGCCCGCCGGGTGAGCGTCTTCACGGTGCCCTCGGGGCACTTCATGATGTCGGCGACCGTTCGGACGCTGAGGTCTCCGTAGTACCGGAGCACGAGGGCGGTCCGCTCGCGTCGCGGCAGCTGCATCACCGCGCTCCGCACGGCCAGCACGCTCGCAGCGTCGCCGAGCGGGTCGTCGCTCTCGCTCGTCGTGGCTCGCGCCTGGGCGCGCCGGGCGGCCGCCCGCCGGCGGAAATGTGAGTTGGCGAGGTTCACCGCCACGCGGTGCGCCCACGCCCCTGGCGCGTCGAGCGTCGACACCTTCCGCCAGTCTCGGCACACCCGCACGATCGTCTCCTGCGCCAGCTCTTCGGCCAGATCGCCGTCACCCGTCAACAGCGCGAGCGTGCCGACCAAGCGAGACCACTCGGCCCGGCAGAACCCGACCAGATCGGCGGGTGCGTCCATTCCCTCTACAGACGCACGAGCCGGTCGTCCGGTTTTCGGGAAGCGAGTTGCCGTTCACCTGCCGGCGGCATCGTCGTGACGCTATAGGTTCGCCGAGTGGTCCATCATCCGTCGCGGCGCGGCCTAGATCCCCGGCCGTTGCGGTTCGAGCAGGGCGTCATCGCGCTGCTCCTGCTCGTCGGGTTCACGTTCCAGACCGAGCTGCTCATCCCGGTGGTGACCGCGCTGCTGGCGGTCAGCGGGGCGCTCGGCCCGCGGCGGGCGCTCCTCCCCCGGCTGTTCGCGTCGACGATCGGCGACCGGCTCGAGCGCACCGACGCACTGGTCGACGTGCAGACGGCGCGCCTGTCGGTGACGGTCCAGACGGGCGTGCTCGTCGTCGCGTCGGTGCTCGTGTTCCTCGACGTCGACTTCCTGGCCTGGCTCATCGCCCTGGCGGTCGTCGCCACGGCCGCCTTCGACGCCGCAACCGGCAGCTGGATCGAGGCCCGCCTCTACTGGCGCCTCGCCCGCCGCCGCCGGCCATAGCCCAGCGCCAAGAAGAAATAGACAGCCGTCATCGCAGCAGCGACGGCATACGCCAGCAGCACTCGCGTGTCGTCGGTCGTGTCAGCCGTGCCGGTGGCGATCACGGCCACGGCCAACAGCCAACCGTTGCTCACGACCGTTCGTGCCGATACCGGACGTTCCGCGCTTGCGCTCCCGAAGCACGGGCACGGCGCGGGCTCGGCGCGCGCGAGGTTTGCGACGACTGCACCGGTGAATACTGCGAGAAGCGCGATGGCCACGAAGGCGGGGAACGACGAGTTCCTGAAGACACCGAGAGAGACAGCGACCGCAAGTTCGACGGCGGGAACAGCGAAGGCTGCCACGACGGCGAGTGACCTGGGAACGCCGAACGCGCGCATCTCCGCCGGTAAGGCCCTCAGGTCGTGCAGCTTCGCCCCCGCCGAAACCGTGAGGATCACGATCAGGGCCACGCGCGCCCCGAAGACGAGCGTTGTCACTCAGCTGGCGAAGTGGCCGTAGCCGCCGCGGTAGAAGATGAGCGGCCCGGAGTCGTCGAGGATCCCCAGCTCCTGCACGCTGCCGACGACGATGAGGTGGTCACCGGCCTCGTGCTGCTCCTCGATGGTGCAGTCGACGTACGCGAGCGAGTCGTGCAGCACCGGCGAGCCGTTGGCCGAGGGACGCCACCCGATGCGGCTGAACCGGTCGGCGCCCCGCGTCGCGAACACCCGGCAGACGTCCTCCTGGTGCTCGTTCAGGATGTTCACGGTGAACTTGCCCGCGGCCTCGATCTTCGGCCACGTGGTCGAGTCCTTCGACGCGCAGAACAGGACCAGCGGCGGGTTCAGCGACACCGACGTGAACGAGTTCGCCGACACGCCGATGGGCTCGTTGTCGTCGCTCATGGCGGTGATGATCGTGACGCCGGTAGCGAAGTGCCCGAGGACCGTCCGGAAGGACGCCTCGTCGGGCGGCATGAGCGTCTCGGCGCTCTCCGATTCGCTCACGTCAAGGCGTGGTGCAGCTCGAGGACCAGTCCTTCGCGAGCTGCGAGCACCTCGAGGTTCCCGGCCACGCGCTCGGCGAGCACGCCGGCGTAGAGGTGCATGAGATCGACGTTGTCGTCGGAGTGCGACGGGCAATGGTGGTAGAGCACCAGCCGCTGCGCTCCGGACTCGCGGGCGACGTGCACCGCGTAGTCGACGGTCGAATGGCCGAAGTGGCGCTTGTCCTCGAACTCCTCGCAGGTGTGCTGCGAGTCGTGGATGAGCACGTCGACGCCGTCGGCGAGGTCGAGCACATCGGGGGGGACGAAGTCGTCGGGGTCGTCCGAGCAGCCGGGGCCGTGGTCCGAGATATACGCGACCGAGGAGCCCTCCATGTCGACGCGGAACCCGACCGTCGGGCTCGTGTGGCGCACCCACCGCGACCGCACCTTGGCGCCGTTGACGGCGAAGTCGTCGCTCCCGGCTCCGTGGAACCGGACCGTGCCGTGCAGCTCGTCCGGCGTGATCGGGAAGTAGGGCGGTCGCATCACGCCCGTGAACACGGCGTCGAGCGGGCCCTCCTCCTGGTCGGGTCCGTAGACGTCGAGCACGGCGTCGGGCTGTGACATCGGTCCGAAGAACGGCAGGCCCTGGATGTGGTCCCAGTGCAGGTGCGTCAGCAGGACCGTGCCGTGGAAAGGCCCGTCGGTGGCGAGCGCGTGGCCGCAGGGGCGGAGGCCGGTCCCCATATCGAAGATGATCGGGGCGTGGCCCTCGGCCTCGAGCGACACACAGGACGTGTTTCCGCCATAGCGGCTGTATTGGTCGCCGGCACAAGGGGTGCTTCCCCGTACGCCATGGAACGAGAGCTTGATCCCCCCGCGCACGCTTGGAGGATACCGACTACGGGGCCCGGAACAAACTACGCCCCCCGGTGTGGGGCGTCGGCCGGACCGGCATCAGCTCAGCACCCGCTTCTTGAACCCGTTGATCCCGAGATACAGGAACAAGGCCGCGAACCCCGCAAGCACCAGATATACAACGGCGAGCGACATATGGGGGGCCGTCGTGAGAGCGGCGCGGAACCCCTCACACATGTAGACGAGCGGATTGATCAGCACGAGGAACTTCAGCCACGAGAACCCGCCGACCTTGATCGGCCCCAGCGCGGTCCACGAGTAATAGACGCACCCGAGGAAGGTCAAAGGGATCACCACGACGCCGAACA
>JBKOZX010000271.1:0-3772 GCA_046726115.1 Actinomycetota bacterium
ACATGGACCAGCCCGGCGTCGAGGTACGGCCGCTCCGAGAGATGACGGGCCGTTCGTTGTTCAGCGAGGTGTTCTTCTCGGACGCGCGTGTGCACGAGTCCGAGATGATTGGCGATCTCAACGGCGGGTGGGCGGTCGCCAACACGACGCTCGCGAACGAGCGCGCCGGTCTCGGGAGCGGTGGAAGCGGCGCGCTCGGTGGCGCGATGCCGGGCAAGAAGTCGGGGCAGCTGGAGCGGCGCGTCGGCGACCTCGCCGCGGGGAAGGGACGCGATCGCGCGCAACGCGCGGTTGCGGGCCGCCAGTCGAACGTCCTCGAACGGCTGGCGAAGGAGCTTGGCCGCAACCAGGATCCGAACGTGCGGCAACGCCTCGCCGAGCTCCACATCCTCAACGAGCTCGGCCGCTTCACCGCGCTGCGCGTGAAGGCAGCGAAGGCGTCGGGTCGCGGACCCGGGCCCGAGGCGAACACGGCGAAGCTGCTCATGAGCCGCATCACGCGCCTGTCCCGGGACCTCGGGCTCGAGATCCTCGGGCCGAACGGGATGCTCACCGGGCCCGACACGCCCGGCGGGGGAGTGGCGCAGGAGATGGCGCTGTTCGCGCCGGCCGTCTCGATCTACGGCGGCAGCGACGAGGTCCAGAAGAACATCATCGGCGAGCGTGTCCTCGGGCTGCCCAAGGAGCCGGACGCCGACAAGACGAAGACGCTGCCCTTCCGCGAGCTCAAGGTCGGGACGCAACGCGCCGCGAGCTGATCTTCTCGGGCAGGTGAAGCTGCGTCTCGCGCTCACGATCTCGGGCGCGGTCGCGCTCGGTGCCTACGAAGGCGGCGCGCTCGCGGCGCTGCTGTGCGCGATCGCCCCGCTGTGCGAGGGTGACGACCCGCCGGTGCGCATCGACGCCATCGGGGCCGCGTCCGCCGGTTCGCTCACAGGAATGCTGGCCGCCCGGTGCCTCCTGGAGGGCATCGATCCCGTCTACGTGATGCGCGAGGCCTGGGTCACGCGCGATTCGCTCTCCGTGATGCGCACCGATGCGCCGGACGCGCCGCTCTCTCTCGAGGCGCTGCGGCGGGCGTCCGTCGACCTGCTCGATCCGCGCGATCCCGGCGGCGCGCCGGCGCACCGCGTAGACATCTGCCAGCGCCAACCGATCCGCATGGTGATGGCGCTCGCGTCGCTGCGGGGTCTCGAGTACCGCGTGCCGAGCCTCTCGGCGCGTCAGCCCATTCGTGCCACCACGTCGCTCGACTGGGCGACGTTCACGTTCTCGTCCGGGCAGCCCATGCGCGAGCTGATCGAACCGCCGCGCGCCTCGCCGGTCGACGTCGCGCTGGCGTCGGCGGCGAACGCGCTGGCGTTCAAACCCATCCTCCTCGACCGCGGTGAAGACGAGGACGAGTACCGCGCCCGCGGGATCGTGAACTTCCCGCCGTCGAAGCACCTCTGGTACACGGACGGCGGCGTCCTCGACAGCGAGCCGCTCACCCGGACCCTCGACCTCGTGCGCGAGGTCGACCAGGACTCGTCGTCCGACACGCGGCGCGTCCAACTACTCGTGCACCCGCACCCGACCGGTGCTCCGACCGGGAACGCGTGGGCCGACGCGCGGAACCCGCCGACTTGGCTGGCCACGCTCCTGCGGGCACGGGACCTGCAACGGACGCAGTCGATCTACGACGACCTCCAGCACCTCGAGCACATCAACACCCGGCTCGACTGGACCGGTCGACTGTTCGACGAGATCGGGCCCGTCCTCGACGACCTCGACCGGGAGAACGCCGCGCGACTACGCGCTGCCCTCGTGCGCGCGATCGGCGTCATCGAGGGGCAGCGCCGCGCCCTGCGTGCCCACGAGGACGACCCGGCCGCGGCCTCACCCCAGCCGGTTGCGGACAAGCCGCTGGCGGAGCTGCTGCGCGACGCGGTGGCGCGCATCGCCGGCGTGGCCGGCAAGGAGCGCATCGCGCTCGAGGTCGTCTCACCGTTGTGGCTCCCCGAATCGGCGACGACGGCCGTGTCGCAGATGCTGGCAGGGGAGTTCCTGTTCCATTTCGGCGGGTTCCTTGCCGAAGGCCTCCGCCAGAGCGACTTCGACCTCGGCTACCGCAGCACGGTCGAGTGGATGCGCGCCGGCGGATTGCGCGATCACGGCCTCCCCGACGGCGTCGATGAGGAGGCGCGGGGCCGGGCCGACGAGGCCTACCGGCCGCGCGATGGGTGGCAGGCCTACGGGCGGATGGTGTTCGAGGATCTCCCGATCGCCGAGCGCCTCGCGTTGGTGCCCGTGTTCGCGCACATCGCGCGTGTGATCGCGCACGACCTTCGGCACCGCCGCCCGCAGTAAGTCAGCGAGACCCGCCGCCGGTGGGGACGGATGCCGGCGTCGGCGCCGGAGTCGGTGTGCCCTCCTCGATCCGGATCTTGGGGAGGATCCGCTCGAGCCATTTCGGCAGCCACCAGTTGGCCGGGCCGAGCAGCTCCATCGTCGCCGGCACGAGGACCAGCCGCACGAGCGTCGCGTCGACGAACACCGCGACGGCGAGCCCGACGCCGAACATCTTGACCGTCGGGTCAGGATCGCCCAAGAAGCTCAGGAAGACGCTGATCATGATCAGTGCTGCCGACGTGATCACCCGTGCGGTGTTGGCAAGGCCGTCGACCACGCTGCGCAGGTTGTCGTGGCTTTCGTAGTACTCCTCGCGAATGCGAGACAGCAGGAACACCTCGTAGTCCATCGACAGGCCGAACAGGATGGCGAACATCATCATCGGTACGAAGGACACGATCGGTAACGTCTGATCGATGCCGACGAGGCCTTTGCCCCATCCCCACTGGAACACGGCGACGATCACGCCGTACGCCGCGCCGATGGAGAGCAGGTTCATGATCGCGGCCTTGAGCGGCACGAGAACCGACCGGAACACCATCATCAGCAGGATGAACGACAACGCGATGACGGCGCCGATGAATAGGAAGAGCCGATCCTGGATCCGCTCACCGAGGTCGATGAACCCGGCGGTCTGGCCTCCCACGTAGACGCTCGCACCGGTGCCTTGCACCGCCTTCGGCAACACGGTGTTCCGCAGCTGGTTCACCAGGTCCTCGGTGTGCTCCGACTGCGGTGACGAATTCGGGATCGCGACGATGACCGCCGCGCTCTGATCCGGGCTGATCTGCTGCGGCGTGACCGTGACGCCGGGGACATCCCCCACCGCCTTCTCGATCGCGTCCGCCGGCGCGGTGTCGCCCGGCTTCGGCAGCGAAACTGCCAGCAGGAGCGGGCCGTTGACGCCCGGGCCGAAACCCTTGGTGATCAGGTCGTACGCCTGGCGTTGGGTCGTGCTCGTGGGCTGGGTACCGTCGTCCGTCTGGCCCAGCCGCATGGCGACCAGCGGCGCGGCGAGCGTCAAGAGGATCGCCAGGCTCAGGATCACGGCCGCCCAGCGGTGGCGCGACATGAGCATCGCCCAGCGCTCCCAACCGTTCGGGCGCGCACCGGTGAGCGAGTGGTGCTTGTCGCCGCGGGCCTTCTTACGGAGCCGGGGCGCGTGGACGCGGTTGATGTGCCGTCCGGCCAGCCCGAGCAGGGCGGGCACGAGCGTCACCGCCGCCGTCATCATCACGACCACGACGATGGCGGACATGAAGCCCAACAGGGTCACGTACGGGATACCGGCGAGCGTCAGGCCCGTGATCGCGATCACCACCGTGCCGCCGGCGAACAGGACGGCCTGACCAGCGGTGCCGTTGGCGAGCCCGATCGACGC
>JBKOZX010000272.1:0-5520 GCA_046726115.1 Actinomycetota bacterium
CGCTACAAGTGCCCCTCGCGCATCGAGGTCGTCGAGACGCTGCCGCGGTCGTTCGCCGGCAAGGTCCTCCGCCGGGAGCTGCGGCCCCGCCGACTTTGAGAACGAGTGCACAAGCTCGGAGTATCCTCGGGCGTCAGGCCCGGGACGGCCCGGGCCCTGGCAAGAGCAGGGAAGCGAGCAGTGCCCTCCGTTCGAAGAATCCCCGAGGCGACCGTCGCCCGCCTCCCCCTCTACTACCGGGCCCTCCTCGACATCGCCGACCAGCACGTCGGCACGGTCTCGTCGGAGCGCCTCGCCGAGCTGGCGGGCGTGAACGCGGCCAAGGTCCGCAAGGACCTCTCCTACCTGGGCTCCTACGGGACGCGTGGCGTGGGCTACGACGTCGAGTTCCTCCTTCACCAGATCTCGCGTGAGCTCGGCCTGACGCACGACTGGCCGGTCGTCATCGTCGGCGTCGGGAACCTCGGCCATGCGCTGGCCAACTACCGCGGGTTCGGCGCACGCGGGTTCCAGATCGTCGCCCTCGTCGACGCCGACCCCGCCAAGGTCGGCATGAGCGTCGGCGACCTCACCGTCGACGCCCTCGACGACCTCCCCCGCGTGGTTTCCGAGCGTGAGATCGCCATCGGGATCGTCGCCACGCCGGCGGGCGCGGCGCAGGAAGTCGCCGACAGGCTCGTCGACGCCGGCGTCACCTCGATCCTCAACTTCGCGCCCGCGGTAGTCACCGTCCCTTCCGGCGTGTCGTTGCGGAAGGTCGACCTCGCGATCGAGCTCCAGATCCTGTCCTTCTACCAGCAGCGCAAGGTGCCGGCCGCCGACGGTCAGCACACGGTCGCGCCGAGGACGGCGGAGCGGGTGCGGTGACCACCACGCGCGCGGCGCTGCTCGGGTACCCGGTGAACCTCATCGTGGACGGGCGCCGCTGCGTGGTTGTCGGGGCGGGTCGGATCGCCGCCCGCAAGATCGACGGGCTGCTCGGCGCCGGCGCCGACGTGCACGTGGTCGCGCCGCAGCTCGGCGAGCAGGTGCGGGCGTGGCGCGACGAGGGTCGCATCACCGCGGCGGAGCGCCCGTTCGAGCCGGCGGACCTCGACGGCGCCTGGCTCGCGACGGCTGCGACCGACGACCCGGCGGTGAACCACACGGTCTTCGAGGCGGGGGAGGCCCGGCGCGTGTGGGTCAACGCCGCCGACGACCCCGACAACTGCTCGCTCACGCTCATGTCGGTGATCCGGCGTGGCGACCTGGTCGTCACGGTCGGGACCGGTGGGCGGAGTCCGGCGCTGGCCACGTGGCTCAAGGAGCGGATCACCGCCGAGCTGGGTCCCGAGTACGAGACCCTGGTGGACCTGCTGGCGGAGGCACGGGAAGCCATGCAGGCGGACGGGCGTTCCACTGAAGACGCCGATTGGAAACGGGCACTCGATTCCGGCATGCTCGATCTCATTCGCGCCGGTCGGGTGGATGACGCCAAGGAGCTGTTGCGGTCGTGTCTCTCGTCGTCATTGGCCTGAATCACCGCACCACCCCGGTAGGCCTCCTCGAGACGATGGCCGTGCCCGCCTCCGACCTCGCCAAGGCGCTGCACACGCTCGAGCGCAGCGAGAACCTGGCCGAGGTGGCGGTCCTCTCGACCTGCAACCGGACCGAGGTCTACGCGCGCTGCACGCGTTTCCACCCCGCTGTCGAGGATGTCCGCAACTTCCTCACCGACCAGTCGGGGCTGGATCCCGACACGATCACCGACCATCTGTACACGTACCACGACGACGCCGCGGTGGCGCACCTGTTCGGCGTGGCCGCCGGAGTCGACTCGATGATCGTCGGCGAGGGCGAGATTCTCGGGCAGGTGCGCGAGGCGTGGCAGATCGCCGAGCGCGAGTCGATGATCGGGCCGATGGTGTCGAGCGTGTTCCGCCAGGCCGTCGAGGTCGGCAAGCGCGCCCGCACCGAGACCGGCATCGGCCGCCACGCAGTGTCGGTGTCGTCGGCGGCCGTCGCCGTTGCGGGCGAGCGGCTCGGCGGCCTCGAGCGTCGGCGGGTGCTCGTCATCGGCGCCGGGGAAGTCGGAGCCGGCATGGCGATTGCGCTCGCCGGCGCCGGCGTGAGCGAGATCGTGGTCGCGAACCGGTCACCGGAGCGAGGCGAGGAGCTCGCGACGCGCGTCGGCGGCCGCGCCATCGGTCTCGAGGGCGTCCTCGACGGCCTGGTCGACACCGACGTGCTCCTCGCGTCCGCGGGCGCGGTCGACGTCCTCCTCGAGCGCGGCGACATCGAAGCCGCCATGGCGCGGCGCGACGGTCGTGCCCTGTTGATCGTCGACATCGCGGTACCGCGCAACATCGATCCCGGCGTCGCACAGATCTTCGGCGTCACGCTCCTCGACATCGACGACCTCAAGGCATTCGCGGCGCTGTCGCTCGAGCAGCGTCGCCAGGAGATCGACAAGGTGCGGGAGATCATCACTGGGGAGCTCGATCGGTTCCGGCTCGAGCGCTCGGCGCGCGAGGTCGCGCCGCTCGTCTCGTCCCTGCGGGCCCGTGCCGAGGAGCTGCGCGCCGTCGAGCTGGCGCGGTTCAACTCCCGTCTCGCCCGCCTCGACCCCGCGGCGCGCGAAGCCGTCGAGGCGTTGACGCGCGGTCTGGTCAACAAGCTCCTGCACGACCCCACCGTGCACCTCAAGGAAGCCGCCGGCACTGCCCAGGGCGAGCTGTACGCCGACGCGCTGGCGGCGCTGTTCGGCCTCGAGGACGCGAGCACAGAGGCGTCCGACCCCGAGCCTGAGTCGCCGACCGACGGGTCCGCGGAGGCGCGCGGCTTTGCCGACCGCCGGAGCAAGGGCCCGAGCTCGCGAAGGCGACAGGCTAGGAACTAGATGGCGGCGTTGCGGGTGGCGACGCGCGGCAGCGCGCTGGCCCGCTGGCAGGCCGAACGGGTGGTCGAGCTGCTCGGTGTTGACGCCGAGTACGTGGTCGTGTCGACGAAGGGCGACGAGCGCCGCGACGTCCCCATTCACACGATGGGTGGCACCGGGGTCTTCGTGAAGGAGGTCGAGCAGGCGGTGCTCGACGGCCGTGCCGACGTCGCCGTCCACTCGGCGAAGGATCTCCCGTCGGGTGACACACCCGGCCTCGTCCTGGCGTCGCTGCCCGAGCGCGGCGACCCGCGCGACGCGCTCGTCGGCCGTCCGCTCGACGACATCCCGACCGGCGGCTGCGTCGGCACCGGCTCGGTGCGCCGCCGGGCGCAGCTCGCTGCCCTGCGTCCCGACCTCGGCTTCGGCGAGCTCCGCGGCAACATCCCGTCGCGCCTCGAGAAAGCCGCCGCCTTCGACGCCGTCGTGCTGGCGGCGGCGGCGCTCGACCGGCTCGACCTCGCCGATCAGATCGCCGAGCGCGCCGATCCCGCCGTTGTGCTGCCGCAGGTGGCGCAGGGCGCGCTGGCCGTCGAGTGCCGGACCGACGACGACTCGACGCGCGACCTGCTCGCCAATGTCGACGACGCCGGTGTTCGGGCCGCCGTCACCGCTGAGCGCGCGTACCTCGCCGAGCTCGGCGGCGGCTGCAACCTCCCGTGCGGCGCGCTCGCCGACGTCGACGACGACGGCACCACCGTTCGGCTCGAGGCGCTCCTCGCCTCGCTGGACGGCCGCATCACCCTGCGCGTACGCGTCGACGGCCGTGACCCGGTCGCCGTCGGCACGGAAGCGGCGCGCCGGCTGGTGGACGACGAAGGTGGGCGCCTCGTGCTCGACGACGACCTCGTCGCAGGGCGGTGACGGCGGCTTTGCCGACCGTCGTCGCAAAGCCGGAGCCCGCTACGGCGACAGAGAAAGCGACAATGGAGAGATGACGGTCTCTCTCGTCGGGGCGGGGCCCGGCGATCCCGGTCTGCTTACCGTGCGTGGCGCCGAGCTCCTTGGGCAGGCGGAGGTCGTCGTGTACGACCGGCTCGTGCACCCGGCGCTCGTCGATCTCGCGCCCGCCGGCGCCGAGCGCATCTACGTCGGAAAGGCACCCGGCCGCGCCGAGATCGAGCAGGCCGACATCAACGCGCTCCTGGTCGAGCACGGGCGCGCGGGACGCGCCGTCGTCCGGTTGAAGGGCGGTGACCCCTTCGTGTTCGGGCGCGGCGGCGAGGAGGCGGAGGCGTTGGCTGCTGCCGGCGTGCCGTTCGAGGTCGTACCCGGCATCACGAGCGCCATCGCCGCCCCCGCCTACGCGGGCATCCCGGTCACCCACCGCGGCGTCTCGACGCATTTCACGGTGGTGACCGGCCACGAGGACCCGGCGAAAGGCGCGGCCGACGTCGACTGGGAGGCGCTGGCGCGGGCGGGCGGCACCCTCGTCATCCTCATGGGCGCCGGGCGCGTCGGCGACATCGCGGCCCGGCTCGTCGCCGGCGGACGCCCCGCGGACACCCCGGTGGCGGCGGTGCGCAACGGCACCCGCGCCGACCAGCATACGATCCGCACCACCCTCGCCACCGTCGCCGACGCGGGTGTGCACGCGCCGGCGGCGATCGTCGTCGGCGACGTCGCCGGCCTCGATCTCTCGTGGTTCGAATCCCGACCCCTATTCGGTCGCGCGGTGGTCGTGACGCGGGCGCGCGAGCAGGCCAGCGAGCTCCGCCACACGCTCGAGGCGCTAGGCGCCGAGGTGATCGAGCTGCCCGCCATCGCGCTCGAGCCCGTCGCGTTCGAGCTGCCACCGCTCGACCGGTACGGATGGCTCGTGTTCACGTCCGCCAACGGCGTGCACGCGTTCTTCGACCGTGGGCTCGATGCTGCCCGGCTCGACGCCCGTGCGCTGACGGGCGCGCGCGTCGCCGCCATCGGACCCGGCACCGCCGCCGCGCTCGCCGAGCGCGGGCTGCGCGCCGACCTGATCCCGGAGCGGTTCGTCGCCGAGTCGCTGTTGGAGGCGTTCCCGGCGCCGGGCGGGAGCGGCGAGCGCGTGCTGCTCGCCCGCGCCGAACAGGCGCGCGATGTGCTGCCGGCGGGGCTTTCCGAGCGCGGCTACGAGGTCGACGTCCTCGCCGTCTACCGGACCGTGACCGCGTCACCCGACCCCGCCGCCGTCGAGCGCGTGCGCCGCGGCGAGGTCGACGCGCTCACGTTCACGTCGTCGTCGACGGTCACGAACTTGTGCGACCTACTGGGCGCGGTTCCCGCCCCGCAGCCGCTGGTGGCGTCGATCGGGCCGGTCACGTCGAAGACGGCGATGGAGCGCGGGTTGCGCGTCGACGTCGAGGCGAGAGAGCACACGATCGACGGTCTGGTCGACGCGCTCCTACGCGCACTTGTGGCTGGCGGCGCCTAACCCGGTCCCCACCGACGCCGCCTCGCACGTCGGCACGTCGGGACTCGCGGGCGGCGGCTCGCTCCCGTCCAGCATGGCGGTGAGCTGGTTGGCCAGCCAGACCGCTCCGTCACCGTCGAAGTGGAAGCCGTCGAGGTTGCGGGGGCGGATGCCGGGCGCGACCTCGGCCGGGCATCCCGGTCCGGTGGCGTTGGGG
>JBKOZX010000273.1:0-6952 GCA_046726115.1 Actinomycetota bacterium
GGCCCGCCCCGCTCCGGCGCGCCGCGCACCGGTGGCGCGCCCTCGGGCGCACCTCGCGGTGGTCCCGGCGGCGGACGCGGTGGCGGCTTCCCCCGCAGTGGCCCCGGCGGTCCTCCTGGTGGCCCGCCCGGCGGACGCGGCGGCTATCAAGGCCGCGGCCGCCCCGGTCCGCAAGGCCAGCGGCCTCGGCGGAAGAAGCGGCGTCGCCGCAACTTCGAGGACCTCGGTCCCGCCGAGCACCCGCAGCTCACCCCGACCGACGCGCCCGTTCCCGAGGGCGAGATCGTGGTGCCGCGCGGCATCACGATCCAGGAGCTCGCGCCCAAGCTGAACCGGACCGCCGCCGACCTCGTGCGCGTCCTGTTCGACGCCGGCGAGATGGTCACGGGCACGCAGTCGCTCGCGGACGAGATGGTCGAGCTCATCGCCGAGACGCTGGGCGCCGAGGTCCTGCTCGTCGAGCCGGGCCAGGAGGAGGAGCTCGAGCTCCAGGCGCTCCTCGGAGACGAAGAGGAGGAAGAGGACGAGAGCCTGCTCGAGCCGCGCCCGCCGGTTGTGACCGTGATGGGTCACGTCGACCACGGCAAGACCACGCTGCTCGACCGGATTCGCGAGACGCACGTCGTCGACAGCGAGGCCGGTGGCATCACACAGCACATCGGCGCGTACCAGGTCGTGAAGAACGACCGGCAGATCACGTTCATCGACACGCCCGGCCACGAGGCGTTCACCGCGATGCGCGCCCGCGGCGCGGAGGCGACCGATGTCGCGGTCCTCGTCGTGGCGGCCGACGACGGCGTGATGCCCCAGACGGTCGAGGCCATCAGCCACGCCAAGGCGGCCGAGGTGCCGGTCGTGGTGGCGATCACGAAGGTCGACAAGGGCGACGCCGACACGCAGCGCGTCCGCCAACAGCTCGTCGAGCAGGAGCTCGTGCCCGAGGAGTGGGGCGGCGAAACGCTCGTGATCGAGGTGTCCGGCACCGAGGGCACGGGCGTCCCCGAGCTCCTCGACGCGATCCTGCTCGTCGCCGACGTCCAGGACCCGCCCCTCATGGCCAACCCGAAGGCGCCGGCCCGCGCGTTCGTGCTCGAGGCGAACCTCGATCCCGGCCGCGGCCCGGTCGCCACCGTGCTCGTCGAGCGCGGCATCCTGCACGTGAGTGACCCGGTGGTCGCCGGTGGCGGCTGGGGCAAGGTGCGGGCACTGTTCGACGAGAACGGCAAGCAGGTCGCCGACGCGGGCCCGTCGACTCCGGTCGAGGTGCTCGGCCTCGACGACGTGCCCCTCGCGGGCGACGAGTTGCGCGTCGCGCCCGACGAGAAGACGGCGCGCACCGTCGCCGAGGCCCGCGCCCGCCGGCGCCGCGCCGCCAGCCTGTCGCACCCGATGACCCTCGCCGGCGGCGCCCGCCTCGAGGACATCTTCGCCATGGTGCAGCGGGGCGAGATCGCCACGCTGAACCTGGTGCTCAAAGCGGACGTGCAGGGCTCGCTCGAGGCCGTCACCGAGGCACTGCGCAAGATCGACCAGGAGCACGACGAGGTCCGGCTCTCGTTCGTGCTCCGCGGCGTCGGCGGCATCACCGAGTCCGACGTGACCCTCGCCGCCGTGTCGAACGCCACCGTCATCGGCTTCAACGTGCGACCCGACCGCGGCGCCCGCGAGCTGGCCGAGTCCGAGGGCGTCGACCTGCGGCTCTACGAGGTCATCTACCAGGTGCTCGAAGACGTGCAGCAGGCGCTGGTCGGCATGCTCAAGCCCGAGTTCGAGGAGATCGTCACGGGCGATGCCGAGGTCCGCGAGGTGTTCTCGATCCCGCGCGTCGGCAAGGTGGCCGGCTGCTACGTCCAGAACGGCACGATCACCCGCGGATCCCGGGTCCGGTTCCTGCGTGACGGCGTCGTGATCTGGAACGGTCAGATCACGTCGCTCAAGCGGTTCAAGGACGACGCGCGCGAGGTGCAGCAGGGCTTCGAGTGCGGCATCGGCCTCAGCGACTTCCAAGACCTCAAGCAGGGCGACGTCATCGAGACCTACGAGCTCAGGGAAATCGCCCGGACCTGAGCTCTGCGTGCGAAGGTGGCGCGGTGAGCCCGCCTCGCGTCACCGCCCGCGACGCGCTGGGGATGCCCGTCCCGCCGTCGTGGGTGGCCCGGTCGGTCAACCGGCTGCGCGACGCGCTCAGCCTCGGGCGCGGCAAGCTGGCGCCGCCGTTCATCGTCACGCTGGAGCACCGCCAGGGGATGATTCACAACAAAGCGTTGGCGGTCGCGGTCGAGCTGGAGATTCCCGATCGGTTGCACCGGGGGCCGACCCGAGCCGACGACCTGGCTCGTGAGCTCGGCGCCGACGCCGATACACGTGGATCCCGGGCGGCATCGTCGCCGGCCGTTCGCCGGGTTGCGATGCCGGCTTCGGGCAACCGGGCTGGCCGTACACGCTGCTCGTGCAGGACCTGTCGGGCGCGATCGTCAGCCAGGAGATCCGCTGCGTCCCCGTGAACCCCGAAGGCAGCATGCCCGCGCCGCCCGCGCTGCCGCCGATACCGAGCATCGGGGAGATCTGGCGGGCGGCGCTGCGTCAGATCCCGCCGCCCACGATCGGCATCAACCCGCGGCCGACTGGCCTCACGGGACTCGAGACGTGGCTCTGGTACGAAGGACCCGAGGAGCTCCAGGTCGCGACGAGCATCGGCCCGTGGACCGTTACGGGCACGGCACGCGTCCAGGACGTCACGTTCGAGATGGGGGAGGGCCGCACCGCCACCGCCACCCGCGCCGGCTCAGCGGCGGACCCCGCGGCGCGCTACGTCTACGAGACCAAGGGCCAGTACCGCATCGTGGCCACCGCCCGCTGGGGCGCCGACTTCGTCCTCAGCGGCCCCGGCCTCCCGGCCCGGCGCACGCCGATGGGCATCGCCGTCCTCCGCTCGAGCGAGGACTACCCGGTCCAGGAGGTCCGTGGCCTTCTGGTGAACCCGCAGTAGCGCAGACGCGACCTGCCCGGTCAGAGTGTGTGGCAACGACCAGTTCCTCCAGATCGACCACATCGTCCCCCTTGCCGAAGGCGGCCGAACCGAGCTCGCCAACCTGTGGCGACCCTGCTCCCACCACCACGCGCTGAAGACCTATGCCGGCTGGAAGGTCGTCGGCGAGAACGGCGACCGCGACCTCGTCCCGCTCTGATGGTCCGGCACCGACGCGATGCCGCGACAATGGAGGGGTGCACGCGGCAGCGGTCCGCTTCGATCTCCATGTGCCGGAGAGCCGGTCCCTGAAGGCGAAGCGCGGCGCGGTGCGGCCGATCGTCGACACGCTTCGCCACAAGTACCGGCTGTCGGTGGCGGAGGTCGACCACCAGGACACGTGGCAGCGGGCGGCCATCGCCGTCGCGGTGGTGGCCGAGAGCGATGGCCGGCTGCGCCAGGTGCTCGAGCAAGTCGAGCGTTACGTTGCGGCCGCCCCGGATGTCGAACTGTTGGATGTCTCGACTGCCTACCTCGAGCCCGAGGACGCGTGACATGGCCCGCCGCCGTGGTCAGCCGCCGCGCCCGTATCAGAGGACGGCTCGCGTCAACGAGGTCGTGCTCCAGACCCTCGCCGACGAGCTCGAGCGCCTCTCGGACCCTCGCCTCGGGTTCGTGACCCTGACCGGCGTCGACGTCAGCCCCGACCTGCGCGAAGCCACCGTCTACTATTCGGTGCTCGGCCCGGCTGAGCAGCACGAGGATACGTCCACGGCGCTGCGTTCCGCCGGGTCACATTTGCGAGCGGTGTTGGGCCACGAGGTGCGGCTCAAGTACCTGCCCCGGCTGTCATTCCGCGAGGATCCGGCCATCGCTACAGGTCAGCGCGTCGAGGAGATCATCAGAGAGCTCCACCGGCAGGAGGAGCAATGACGGAGCACAGCGCGGCGGACGTCGACCAGGCGCTCGATCGCGCCGTGGTCGCCATTCGCAACGCGCCCGACGTCGCGCTCGCCTGTCATGTCAGTCCCGACGGTGACGCGCTCGGGTCGATGCTCGGGCTTTTCCACATCCTGAGCGAAGCCGGTCACGGGTGCGTGGCGTCGTTCCCGACTCCGTTCGTCGTCGCGCCGCACTATCGCGAGCTTCCCGGCCTCGATCGGCTCACCCCTCCGCACGAGTTCCCGCGCGAGCCGGCGGTCATGGTCACCTTCGACTGCGGCGCGCTCGGTCGGCTCGGTGATCTCGAGCCGGCCGCGAAGGCGGCGGGCGAGCTGATCGTGATCGACCACCACATCTCGAACGATCGCTACGGCTCGATCAACGTCATCGACCCCGACGCCGCGGCGAGCGGGTCCCTCGTGTACCGGCTCGTCCGGATGCTCGCCTTGCCGCTCAGCCGTGACGCGGCCGTCTGTCTGTATGCCGCGCTCGTGTGCGACACCGGCCGGTTTCAGTACGACACGACCACGCCCGCCGTTTTCAGCATGGCCCGCGAGCTCGTCCAGCACGACGTCCCCGTGTCGCGGCTGAGTCGCACGCTGTTCGAGGAGCACCGCTACGCGTACCTGAAGCTCCTCGGTGACGCGCTGAGCCGCTCCCACCTCGTTCCCGAGCGGCGCTTCGTCTGGACCGCGGTCACCCAGGAGGACCTCGCCAAGCACCAGGTCACGATCGAGGAGGTCGAAGGGCTCATCGACATCCTGCGGCGGACGGCCGAAGCCGAGGTCACCTGCGTCGTGAAGGAGGAGGCCGACGGCACCGTCCGAGTGAGCCTCCGCTCCCTCGGGGAAGTCGACGTGCGCAGCATCGCCGAGTCCGAGGGCGGCGGCGGTCACACATACGCGGCCGGTTTTAGCTCCGACGACGGCGTCGAGGCCGTCGTGGCTCGTATCGAGCGCAAGCTTCCCGTTGCGCGCTGACGCGCCCCCATGACCACGCACGGGTTGGTCGTCGTCGACAAACCCGCCGCGTGGACGTCCCACGACGTCGTGGCGAAGCTGCGCAAGATCTACCGGCAGCGGCGCGTGGGCCACGCCGGCACCCTCGACCCCGACGCCACCGGCGTGCTCCTGGTCGGCCTCGGCCGTGCTACGCGCCTCCTGCGCTTCCTCCAGGACACCCGCAAGGGGTACCGGGGAACGATCGTGTTCGGCGTGTCGACCACCACGCTCGACGCGTCGGGCGAGGTCGTCGACCGGCGCCCGATGCCGATCGACCGCGCCGACGTCGAGGCGACGGTCCCGGCGTTCGTCGGCGAGATCGAGCAGCTGCCCCCGATGGTGTCGGCCGTGAAGATCGGTGGCCGGCGCCTCCACGAGCTGGCGCGCCGGGGCGAGGAGATCGAGCGCGCGCCGCGCCGTGTTCGCATCGACCGGCTGGACGTCGAGGCATTCGAGCCGGGGCCGTACCCGACTGCCACCGTGCTCGTCGAGTGCAGCAGCGGCACCTACATCCGCTCGCTCGCGGCCGACCTCGGCGCGCGGCTCGGAGGCGTCGCCCATCTGGGCGAGCTCAGCCGCCTGCATATCGGCTCGTTCACGCTCGACGAGGCCCGTACGCTCGACACGATCGAATACGATCCCGACGCCGCGGTGCTGCCTCCCCTCGCCGCCGTGCGCGACCTCGAGCGGGTCACCGTCGATACCGAGCAGGCCCGCGCGGTCGCGCACGGTGTCACGTTCCCCGCCGCCGTCTTCGTCGGCGCGCACGCCGGTCCCGGACCGTTCGCGGTCGTCGGCCCCGACGACGAGCTGCTCGCGGTGTACGAGCGTCGCCGCGCCGGCGTCAAGCCGGCGGTCGTCCTCGCGCCCGTCGAGGCGACCTGAGTCCGATGCAAGTCGTCCGCGGAAGCGACGCCGCCGCGCGTGCCGCGGTGCACACCGACGGTGCTGTTGTCACGATCGGCGCGTACGATGGGGTGCACCTCGGTCACCAGGCTGTGCTGCGCCTCGTACGCGAGCTCGCCGACGCGCGCGGGCTCGACGCCGCGCTCGTGACCTTCGACCGCCATCCCGCCGAGGTGGTTCGTCCCGAGAGCGCGCCGCGGTTGCTCACGACGCTCGACCAGCGGCTGGAGCTCCTCGACGCGACCGGCGATCTCGACCTGTGCTGGGTGCTCTCGTTCGACGAGGCCCGCAGCAAGGAGTCGGCCGAGGACTTCGTGCGGGAGGTCCTCGTCGACGGGATCGGCGCGCGGCTGGTCGTCGTGGGTGCCGACTTCCACTTCGGACACCGGAGGGGCGGGAACGTGCCACTCCTCGAGCGCATGGGCGCCGAGCTCGGCTTCGAGGTGCTCGGCCTGGGGCTGGTGGCCGTCGAGGGCGACTCCACCGGCATCCCGTACACGTCGACGAGGATCCGCGAGCTGCTCGGCAAGGGTGACGTCGTCGAAGCGGCGCGGCTGCTCGGCCGCCCCCACGAGGTCCGCGGCGTGGTGGAGCGGGGCGATCAGCGTGGGGCCGAGCACCTTGGCGTCCCGACGGCCAACCTCTCCGTCCCCGAGCGCATCTGCCTTCCGGCCGACGGCGTGTACGCGGGCTCGTTCGTCGCCGAGGACGAGATCGAACGCCCGGCCGCGATCTCGGTCGGCACCCGACCCACCTTCTACGAGAACGGCGACGTCCTCGTCGAGGCGCACGTGCTCGACTTCGACGGCGACCTGTACGGGCAGCAAGTCCAGGTGCGCTTCCGCGACTGGATCCGCGGGCAGGAGCGTTTCGAATCGACCGTGGCGCTCGTCGAGCAGATGGACGCCGACATCGAGGCAACACGTCGCATCTTGGCGACATAACGCACCGTGGTACCCTGAGAAGCGCGTCGGCGGGTGCTGACGCATTCCCACACCGGAACGAAATCCGCAGCTTTCGCATGCCCGACACCACCGCCACGATCGCCGAGCACCGCCTCCACGAGACCGACACCGGCTCGCCGGAGGTCCAGGTCTGTCTCTTATACACATCTCCGAGCCCACGAGACATATCT
>JBKOZX010000274.1:0-4704 GCA_046726115.1 Actinomycetota bacterium
CCTCGGCATGGGGCTCCTCGACAAGTGCTACCTCCGGTTCCCCCGCGTGTTCTGGGATCGGGACGCCGACGTCCTCAATTACATCTCCGCCGACAAGGGCCGGTGGGCCGAGTGGATCAACATCGCCAAGTACACGGGCGAGCCGATCCTGATCGGCTTCAACGCCGCCACATACGCGCGCGAGCTCGAGGCAATGAGTGATCCGGAGATCGTGACGTCCGCGATGGACGTCCTGCGGACGATCTACGGCTGACCGGACCCGTGGTCGTCCCTTCTACCGGTCGGCGGATCGGTCGAGCACGGGCTTCACGTCCACGATGGGGTTCTGTCGAGCGCCTCCAGGTTGCGGACGCGGATGCTCGTCGCCCTGCTTCGGCGCGCGTCCCGGTCGGTCACTCGACCACGTTCCTGCTCAGCGCGGGGCGCGCGGCATGCCGAGACCGGCGAGGGCGATGATCTCGCGCTGCACCTCGTTGACCCCGCCGCCGAACGTGCCCACCGGCGCCTGGCGGTACGCCTGCTCGAGCTGGCCGTGGAGCGCGGCGCCGACGGCGTCGCCACGCAGGGACGCGGCCTCGCCGACGACGTCCATGAGCGTCCGCAGCGCGTTGACGCGCAGCTCGGTGCCGAAGACCTTCATCGCCGACGCGTCGGCGGGGTTCAGCTCGCCGTCGGTCAGGGCTCCGGCGACCTGCCAGTTGGCGAGCTTGAGCGCGTCGACGTGGGCGTGGACACGCGCCAGCGCGATCCGGACCCACTCCTGGTCGATGACGCGCCGGCGGTCCTCGAGGTGGGTCTCCTTTGCCCACCGCAGGACGGCTCGGAGGTGCCGGTCGATCATGCCGGCCGGCGCCAGCGCGACCCGCTCGTGGTTGAGCTGGTTCGTGATCATCTTCCAGCCCTCGTTCTCCTTCCCGACGAGCGCCGTCGCCGGGACGCGGACGTCCTCGTAGTAGGTGACGGTGCTGAAGCCGCCGCCGAGAAGGTGGATGGGCGAGTGCTTGTAGCCGGGCTGTGTCGTGTCGACGAGCAGGATCGAGATGCCTTTGTGTTTGGGCGCGTCGGGATCGGTGCGGCACGCGAGCCAGACCCAGTCGGCGTCGTGCCCGCCCGTGGTGAACACCTTCTGCCCCGTGACGACGTACTCGTCGCCGTCGCGCACCGCGCGCGTTCGCAGCGACGCGAGGTCGGTGCCGGCGCCGGGCTCGGTGTACCCGATCGCGAAGTGCAGCTCGCCGGCGAGGATGCGGGGCAGGAAGTACGCCTTCTGCTCGTCGCTCCCGAAGCGCATCAGCGTGGGGCCGACGGTGTTGAGGGTGACGAGCGGCATCGGGACACCGGCGCGCTGAGCCTCGTCGTAGAAGATGAGCTGCTCCGCCGGCGTCCGCCCCTGCCCGCCGTACTCCTCGGGCCAGCCGACCCCGAGCCAGCCGTCGGTGCCCATCTGGCGCACGAGCTCGCGGTAGGCGTCGCCGCCGGCTTCGGGTCCCGGGAGGGCGGCTCGACGCGCTGGTGTCATCAGCCGCTCGAAGTAGTCGCGCAGCTCTCGTTGCAGCTCGCGCTGCTCGCCGGTGAGGTCGATGCGCAGGAATCCGGACGCTACCGTCGGGTCTCGACGGACTGCAACGGGTTCCAGTTCAGGGGGGCACGATGGCCCAGCCGGTGATCATCGAAGCCGCGATCAACGGGGTGACCAGCAAGAAGCAGAACCCGCACACCCCGAAGGAGCCGGCGGAGATCGCGGAAGACGCGCTTCGGTGCTTCGCCGCCGGCGCCGCCGTCGTGCACAACCACATCGACTCGTTCGCCCTGGACGGGACGAGCGCCGCCGAGCGGTACCTCGAGGGGTGGCGGCCGGTGATGGCGGATCGGCCGGACGCGCTCGTCTATCCGACCACCAACGCGGGCGCCGACGTCGAGGCGTCCTTCGCACACATCGGGCCGCTCGCGGAGTCCGGCCTCATGCACCTCTCGCTCTGCGACCCCGGCTCGTTGAACCTCGGCGGTCTCGGGCCTGACGGACTGCCGGTCTCGGGGATCGTCTATGCGAACTCGTTCGACGACGTCGCGCACCAGTTGGGTCTGTGCGAGCGGTACGGGCTCGGTCCGAGCATGGCGATCTACGAGCCGGGATTCCTGCGCTGCGCGCTGGCGTGGTGGGAAGCCGGGCGCATGCCGGCGGGCGCGATGCTGAAGCTGTACTTCGGCGGCGACCACGGCTTCCTGTCCGGCTTCGGCTTCCGGCCCACGGCCAAGGCCCTGGACGCGTACCTCGAGCTGCTCGACGGTTGCGACGTGCCGTGGGGAGTCGCGGTGCTCGGCGGCGACGTCGTGGAAAGCGATGTCGCGCGGCTTGCCCTCGAGCGTGGTGGGCACGTGCGCGTCGGGCTGGAGGACTACGCCGGATCGCGCACGCCGACGAACGAGGAGCTCGTGCGCGAAGCCGTCGCGCTCGCTGACGCCGTCGGCCGTCCTGTCGCGACGTGCGACGAAGCCGCCAAGCTGCTCGACCTCCCATGATGCGTGCATAGGGGGACTATTTGGCTCCGAGCGCACGCATCGGCGGGGCAGAACGACAAGGGGGAAACGTGCTCGACGTGAAGATTGCGGGTGGGAGCGTCGTCGACGGGACGGGGGCGGGGCGTCGACAGGCCGGCGTCGGGGTCCGCGACGGGCGCATCGTCGCCATCGGTGACGTCGACGAGCCGGCGACGCGCACGATCGACGCGGCCGGGCTGATCGTCGCCCCCGGCTTCGTCGACATCCATACGCACTACGACGCCCAGGCGTTCTGGGACCCCGCGCTGACGCCGTCGCCGCTGCACGGTGTCACCACCGTTGTGGGCGGCAACTGCGGCTTCACGATCGCGCCGCTGGCCGCGAGCGAAGCCGACTACCTCATGCGCATGCTCGCCCGCGTCGAGGGCATGCCGCTCGAGTCGCTCGCCGCCGGCGTGCCGTGGGACTGGCAGAGCTACGGCGAGTACCTCGACCGCCTCGACGGCACGCTCGCCGTCAACGCCGGCTTCCTCGTCGGCCACTCGGCGCTGCGCCGGGTCGTGATGGGCGAAGGTGCCGTCGGGAAGGAGGCCACGCCCGCCGAGATCGAGCAGATGTCGACGCTCCTGTCCGAGTCACTCGCCGCCGGTGGGTTGGGGTTCTCGTCGTCGCAGGCGCCCACGCACAACGACGGCGACGGTAACCCGGTGCCGTCGCGCTCTGCGACGCCGGAGGAGTTGATCGCGCTCGCGCGCGTCGTGGGCGATCACCCCGGCACCACTCTCGAGTTCATCCCCACCGTCGGTCCTTTCGCCGGCGAGCACGTCGAGCTCATGGCCGACATGTCCGCCGCCGCGAACCGTCCGTTGAACTGGAATGTGCTGGTCGTCGGGGCGGGGAACGACGGCTACCTCCACCAACTCGAGGCCTCGGATCGCGCGGCCGAACGAGGCGGCCGCGTGCTCGCCCTCACCGTTCCGTGCGTGATGCAACTCCACCTCAACTTCCGATCCGGCTTCCTCTTCGACGCGCTTCCCGACTGGGGACCGACGATGGCCCTGCCCGTCGACGAGAAGCGCGCCGTACTCGCCGACCCCGAGGAGCGGAAGCGCCTGCGCGAGGCAGCGGAGTCCGACGCCGGGATATTCAAGCGGCTGCTGCGCTGGGACCGGCTGCGGGTGGGCCAGACGTTCAGCCCCGACAACGAGGGTCTGGAGGGCGAGACGATCGGGACGATCGCGGCCGAGCGCGGTCAGGATCCCTTCGACGCGCTCTGCGACGTCGCGATCGCCGACGACCTCCGCACCGACCTCCTTCCTCCCACCGGCGGAGACGACGCCGAGAGCTGGAAGCGCCGCGCCGACGTGTGGCGCGATCACCGAGCTGTGGTCGGCGCGTCCGACGCCGGCGCGCACCTCGACATGCTCGCGACGTTCAACTACACAACGTCACTCCTCGCCGCGTCGCGCGAGCACGACCTGGTTCGACTCGAGGAGGCCGTCCATCTGCTGACCGACGTGCCCGCGCGCCTGTACGGCATCCGCGAACGCGGTCGTATCGCCGAGGGTTGGCATGCCGACGTCGTCGTGTTCGACGAACGCCGCGTCGCCTCCGCGCCGGTCGAGACCCGCTACGACCTCCCCGCCGGCGCGGGCCGCCTGTACGCGGAGGCCGAGGGCATCGCGCACGTCCTCGTCAACGGGTCCGAGATCGTCAGTGCCGGCGAGCTCACCGGGGACCGCCCCGGCACACTCCTCCGTTCCGGGCGGGACACCGAGACCGTGGAGGTCACCGGCGTCCGAGCGGGGTAGATACAGCGCCGTGACCAACACCGCCTTCGACGCTCAGGCGCCCGCGCTCGAGCCCGACCTGACCCGACCGCTCCCCCGGTCGCTGCGCGCGCTCTCCTTCCACGACTTCCGCTTCTTCTGGACCGGCGCCATCGGGTCGAGCATCGGCAACAACATGCAGCTGGCCGCGCTGCTCTGGGTGGTCGCGGTCGCCACCCGCAGCGCGGCGAAGGTGACGCTGATCGCTTTTATCACGGTCGTGCCGCTGCTGGTGCTCGGCGCCCTCGGCGGCGCGCTCGCCGACCGGTTCCCGCGGCGGCGTCTGCTGCTCGTCACGCAGACGTTGGCGATGGTGCAGGCGTTCGCGCTGTGGGGCGCGTGGGAAGCCGGCTACGGCTCGTACTGGGTGTTGTTC
>JBKOZX010000275.1:0-4722 GCA_046726115.1 Actinomycetota bacterium
TCCCGAGCCCCGGTCAAAAGCCGCGGCACGTGACAAACACAGGAGACCGGCACACCTCCGGGCCGCGTGAGTAGTCGTCTCAGGCCATGACACGGACCATTTTGCGCCGGCAGCGCAAAAACTTTGCCGCGTTCGTGCGCGCGGCCTATTTCTCGGGCGGCTCGAGCTTCAACGCTTCCTTCTCGAGCTCATCGACGGTCCAGCGGTCACCCTTGTCGATCTTCTCTGCGAGGGTCCAGGGCTGGAACCGCTGCACGACGCCGCCCTGCACGAGGAACGCGTGCCCGGTGAACGGGCAGTCCTCGGTACCGAGGTATCCGACGAACGGCGAGACGTTCGCCGGGTCCCAGACGTCGAACTTGGCGGCGTCCTCGGGCGCCTTCACGACCTCCTGCAGGCCGGGCGTCTGCTCGGTGAGACGGGTGCGGGCGGCGGGGGCGATGGCGTTGGAGCGCACGCCGTAGCGGCCGAGCTCCAGCGACGAGATGTACGAGAATGTCGCGATGCCCGACTTCGCCGCGCCGTAGTTCGTCTGGCCGGGGTTGCCGAGGAGCCCCGACGTCGAGGAGGTGTGGACGATCGACGCCTTGACCTCCTTGCCCGCCTTGCTCTGCTCGCGCCAATACGCGGCGGCATGCCGGGTCGGGCAGAAGTGCCCTTTGAGATGGACGTGGATGACCGCGTCCCACTCCTGCTCGGTCATGTTCACGAGCACGCGGTCGCGCAGGATGCCCGCGTTGTTGACGAGGACGTGGAGGTCGCCGAACGCGTCGAGCGCCGTCTGGATCAGCCGTTGGGCGCCGTCCCAGTCGGCGACGCTGTCGACGTTGGCCACGGCCTCGCCGCCCATCGTCTTGATCTCGTCGACGACCTGCTGCGCCGGCGCGCGGTCGGCGCCCTCGCCGTCGATGTCGCCGCCGAGGTCGTTGACGACGACCTTGGCGCCCTCCTGCGCGTAGAGCAGTGCGTGCTCGCGGCCGAGGCCACGGCCGGCGCCGGTGATGATGGCTACTCGCCCGTCGAGCGCGCCCATGGGAGATCTCCCTGTCGGTGGAGGCCGAGGACGCGGCATCGTACGCGCCTTCCTGACCGGGCGGTCAAACGATGCGCGCAGGCGTCAGAGAACGAGCGTGACGTTCGTGCCCCTGTTGACCTGCGTTCCCGCAGGCGGGGTCTGGCTCTTGACCGTCCGGCCGGGCGCGAAGTTCTGCACGCTGGCGACGAGGCCGCTCGCCTGCAGCGCCTGGCTCGCCTGCTCGACGCTCGCGCCCACCACGTTGGGCACCGCAACCGGTTGCGGGCCCTTGCTCACGTGGACGGCGACCTGGGAGTCGCGCGGCGCGAGCTGCCCCGTCGGCGGATCGGTGCCGATCACCGAGCCCGCGGGAACGGTCTCGCTGTAGTCGTCGGCGCGCGTGGCGCTGAATCGCTTGGCTTGGAGCGCGGCGACGGCCGCGTCGTAGCTCTTCCCTGTCACGTCCGGCACCGCAACCGGTCGCGGGCCCTGGCTCACGATCAGCGTGACCGTGCTGTCGGGAGCCTGCTTGGCGTTGGCGGCGGGGTCGGTACGGAGTGCGAGGCCGGCCGCGACGTTCTCGTCGTAGTCGCGCTTGGAGTCGACGGCGAAGCCTGCCGCTGTGAGCACGAGCGACGCCTGCTGCTCGGGCTGGCCGGCGACGTCGGGGATCACGACCGGGGGCGGCCCGCGCGAGACGACGAGGTGGACGGTGCCGCCGTTGTCGAGCCACGCGCCGGCCGCCGGCGACTGGGAGATCACGCGTCCGGCGGGGTCGTCGACGTCGCGCTTCTCGACCTTGACCACGAGGCCGGCCTTGGCGGTGCGCGCGGCCGCCTCGTCCTGGGTGAGCCCGACGAGCTGGGGAGCGGAGACGGTTGTTCCACCTGCCGACTGCGCAAGCAACAGGCCGGCGGCGACGAGCACCGCGATGACCAACGCGGCGACGACGATCGGCACCGCGCGCGGCGCGTAGCGGCCGGAACGCGCGGCTGACGGCGCCTCGGCGGGCGCGACCTTTGTCGCGGCGGCGCGCGGGCGCGCGACCGTGGTGTCGGCGTCCTGGTCGAAGAGCGCGAACGAGCGGCGCAGCTCGGTGGGGTGCGGGTCCTCGACACGCGTGTCGAGCCCGACGAGCGGCATCGGACCGGGCGGCGGCAGGTGGCGGGAGGCCCCGGCGAGGGCGTCGAACATCGTGAGCGCGTCCGGGTACCGCTCGGACGGCTTCGACCGGCCGGCGCGCTCGACGACCGCGCCCAGCGCGCCCAGCTCCTCGGGGGCGGTGAGCGAGACCTTGGCGCGCACGGCGAGCGTGCCGATGGGCGTGTCGGCCAGCTCCGGGACTCGGCCGGTCACGGCTTCGACGAGGACGACCCCGAGCGCGTACAGGTCGGCGCGGCCGTCGAGGTCGCCGCGGGTCGCCTGCTCGGGCGCGGCGTAGCGCGCGGTTCCGACGAGCCCGCCGGCCGGCTCCGTCCAGCTCGCCTCGGCGAGGGCACGCGCCAGCCCGAAGTCGGCGACGCGCACGGCGCCGTGCTCGTCGAAGAGGAGGTTCGCGGGCTTGACGTCCCGGTGCACGAGCCCGCGCGAGTGCGCGTACGCGAGCGCCGACGTGACGTGCCGGCCGACGTCGGCCGCCTGGGACGGCGACAGCCGGAAGCCTTCGTCGAGGATGCCCCGGAGGCTGCCGCCCGACAGGAGCTCGAGGACCATGAACGGGACGGTGTCTTCGCCCCAGTCGTAGACGGTGGTGATATTGGGATGGTGCAGCTGCGCCGCGAGCTGGGCCTCGGCACGGAACCGACGGAGGAATCCGGCGTCGTCGGCGAGCGTGGCGTGCAGGACCTTGACCGCGACGCGCCGCCGCAGCCGGACGTCGTCGGCGATGTAGACGCGACCGCTCGCGCCCGAGCCGATCGGCGCGAGCAGTCGGTACCGGTCGGCGAGGACGCGGCCGGCGAGATCGGTCAGGCCGCTCAACGCCATAGCCGTTTACGGTACCGAACGCGCGCGTAGATTCCGCGGCACACCGGACGGTTAGTGTTTCTCGCGTGGCAAGCGGCGCAAAGCTCGCGGGCGGACGCGCCCCCGGTCGTCGGCGGACGAGCGTGCACCCGTGGCGCGTGGTGATCGTCGTCGGGGGGCTCGCGCTCGTCGTGAGCCTCGTGCTCGTGATCGGTTACAACTCCGACACGTCGGACCAAGGCAAGCAGAACCTGAACGCCGATATCGCGCAGGTGCGGCCCGCGCCGGGGAGCATCGCGAACCAGCTCGACGACATCGAGGTGCGCCTCCGGTCCGGTCTGACCGGCGTGATCGTGCTCAACGGGAAGCGCATCCCCGAGGACCAGCTGGTGATCGACAACGCCACGGGCACGATCTCGTTCCGGCCCGGCGCGGGCAAGGACATCAGCCGGCTCCCGGCGGGGGTGAACGACGCCGCCGTCCTGTACTGGAGCCAGACCCAGCCCGAGCCGGCGAAGCCCAAGAGCTACGGCTGGACCTTCCGCGCCACTGCCTGACTTGTAACGGCGCCGGTCGCGACGTTCAGGCGACCTCGAGCACGGCCGAGCCCCGCACGGAGTCCGCTGCGATTGCGGCCAACGCCTCGTTGGCGGCGGCGAGCGGGTAGGTGTCGAACTGGGCGCGAACGTCCGCTTCGGCGGCGAGGGTCATGAACTCCTCTGCGTCCCGCCGCGTCAGGTTGGCGACCGAGCGCAGCGACCGCTCGCGCCACAACAAGCCGTAGTCCATCGCCGGGATCGTGCTCATGTGGATGCCGGCCAGGCTCACGGTGCCCGCGGGCCGCACCGCGCGCAGCGCGACCGGCACGAGCTCGCCCGCGGGCGCGAAGACGACCGCGCGGTCGCACGTCTCGGGCGGCAGCTCGTCGGCGCGCCCGACCCACGCCGCGCCCAGCTCGCGTGCGAGCGCGCGATGCGCTTCGCCCCGGGTGAGCACGAAGACCTCGCAGCCCCAGTACCGCAGGACCTGCATCACCAGATGGGCCGAGGACCCGAACCCCATCAGCGCCACGCGCTCACCCGGTTCGATCTCGGCGCGACGCAACGCGCGGTAGCCGACCGCGCCCGCGCACAGCAGCGGCGACGCCGCCTTGTCGTCGAGTGCCTCCGGGAGATGGATCGCGAAGTCCTCGGGGACGGTCACGGCCTCGGCATACCCGCCGTCCGCGGTCCAACCCGTGAACGTGGCGTGCTCGCACAGGTTCTCCTCGCCGCGCCGGCAGTACTGACAGACGCCGTCGGCCCAGTGCAGCCAGCACACCCCGACGCGCTCGCCGGGCTGCAGTCGCGTGCAGCCGTCGCCGAGGGCTTCGACCGTCCCGACGACCTGGTGGCCGGGCACGATCGGCAGCTTGGGGAGATCGAGGTCGCCGGTGACGACGTGCAGGTCGGTGCGGCAACACGCGCACACGTGCACGCGCAGGCGCACCTCGCCCGGCCCCGGCTCGGGCAGGTCACGGTCGACGAGCTGCAGCGGCGCGGTGTCGATCGGAGCCGCTCGCTCGAGCACTTGCGCCTTCATGGCCCGCTGCTCACGGCACGACGAACGTGGCCCAGCCCTTGATCGCGGTCCCGCCGGTCTGGCGCGTGCACACGAGCTCGAGGTCGACCCGCCGCTCGCCGTCTTCCTCGTAGCGCTTCGTGACCTCACCCCTGCACGTCAGCGTGTCGTCGGGCCAGACC
>JBKOZX010000276.1:0-12004 GCA_046726115.1 Actinomycetota bacterium
GTTCGAGAACACCGGCGTCACAATGAACCAGCGCCTCCCGACCGTGATCGGGCCCGAGTGCGACGCCTACACGCCGGGGAGACAAGTACCGACAAACGTGCAGATCCTGGCCCACTCGCCCGTCAAGTGCGGCGGGTTCTCGGACATGACCTACTACACGGCACCCAGCGGAGCCGGCGTCTTCGCTTCCGGCTCGATCTGGTGGCTCACCAAGCTGGTGCCACCGGGGCCCGGCTCGCCGTACAACCCGATCGTCAGCGCGACCACGGAGAACGTGCTGCGCACGTTCGGGGCTGGCCCCGCCGGACTGACGCATCCGTCCGATCCGAACAGGAACGCGGTCCACGCCTGAAGCGAGAGCGAATCGCGAAGGTCGGCGACGGGTGATCGGCTACGCTGAGCGCCGATGAAGCGACTCCCCGCCACGCTCGACAGCGTCGCCAGCACCGTCATCGTCATTCGGTAGCGAACGCCGGCGCCCGGCGTTCGCACTCGACCGTCCACTTCGGTGGGCGGTTTTTCGTTCCGCAGAAGCAACCGCAGGAGCAGGAAGGCACCGTGACCCACACCATCGGGATCATCGGCGGCGACGGCATCGGCCCCGAGGTCGTGGCCGAGGCGCTGAAGGTGGTCGACGCGACCGGCGTGGCGTACGAAGCCGTCCCCTTCGACCTCGGCGGCGCGCGCTACCTGCGCACGGGCGAGGTCCTTCCCGACGCCGAGCTGGCCGAGATCAGGACGCTCGACGCTGCCCTGCTCGGCGCGGTGGGAACACCCGATGTGCCGCCCGGAGTGCTCGAGCGCGGTTTGCTGCTCCGCCTGCGCTTCGAGCTCGATCTGTACATCAACCTGCGGCCGTTCAAGGCGGGCCCGAGCGCGCTCAATGACGGCGTGGACTGCGTGGTCGTGCGGGAGAACACGGAGGGCGTGTACGCGGGGGAGGGCGGTTTCCTGCGCAAGGGAACGCCGAACGAGGTTGCGACGCAGGGCTCGGTGAACACGCGCCTCGGCGTCGAGCGGTGCGTGCGGTTCGCCTTCGAGCTCGCCCGGTCTCGTGAGCGCCGGCACATGACCCTGGTGCACAAGACCAACGTGCTCACCTTCGCCGGGGACCTCTGGCAGCGAACCTTCGACGAGGTCGCCGGCGAGTACACCGACGTCAGCACCAGCTACAACCACGTCGATGCCGCGTGCATCCATCTCGTGCAGGACCCCGGCCGCTACGACGTGATCGTCACCGACAACCTCTTCGGCGACATCCTCACCGACCTCGGCGGCGCGGTCTCGGGCGGGATCGGCCGGGCCGCCTCTGCCAACCTCAACCCGGCCCGCACGGGGCCGTCCCTGTTCGAGCCCGTCCACGGCTCGGCGCCCGACATCGCCGGAACCGGGCAGGCCGACCCGCGGGCTGCGATCATCTCGGTAGCCATGCTGCTGGAGTTCCTGGGCGAGACCGAGGCGGCCGCCCGGCTCGAGAAGGCCGTTGCCGCCTCCGACGACGTGGGCGGGACCACGTCGGAGATCGGCGATCGCATCGCAGAAAGGGTGTAAGCGAATGCCACTCGACAAGACGGCGAAGATCTGGATGGACGGGGAGCTCGTCGACTGGGACGACGCCCGCATCCACGTTCTCACTCATACGCTCCACTACGGCTCGGGCGTCTTCGAGGGCATCCGCGCCTACCCGACCGCCAACGGCCCCGCCGTGTTCCGGCTCACCGATCACATGCGCCGCCTCCTGCAGTCGGCGCACTTCTTCATGATCGAGGTGCCGTTCTCGCTCGAGCAGCTGGTCGAGGCGACGAAGCAGACCATCCGGGTCAACGAGATCGAGTCGTGTTACATCCGGCCGATCGCCTACCTCGGGTACGGCGAGATGGGGCTCAACCCGTTGCCCTGCCCGGTGAACGTTTCGATCGCGGTCTGGCCGTGGGGCACGTACCTGGGTGACGAGGCGCTCAAGCATGGCGTGCGCATGAAGGTCTCGTCGTGGCGGCGGATGGACCCGAACGTGAACCCGGTGGCGGCGAAGGGCACCGGCATCTACATCAACTCGAGCCTGGCGAAGGTGGAAGCGCTCAAGTCGGGGTACGACGAGGCGATCCTGCTCAACTCGCACGGGTTCGTCGCCGAGTGCACGGGCGAGAACATCTTCGTGGTCAAGGAGGGCGCGCTCATCACCCCCCCGCTGTCGTCGGGCGCCCTCGAGGGCGTGACTCGTGATTCCGTGATGACGATCGCGCGCGACTTCGGCTACGAGGTGCGTGAGGAGAACCTGCTCCGCACCGACCTCTATTGCGCCGAGGAAGCATTCCTGACCGGCACGGCGGCCGAGATCGTCCCGATGCGGTCGGTCGACGACCGCGAGATCGGCGAGCCGGGCGAGATCACCCGCAAGATCCAGGAGACGTACTTCGCCACGGTCCACGGCGAGGTGCCGCAGTACAAAGAGTGGTTGGAATATGTCCGGGAGTGACGTACCGAGGAAGGTCGAGATCTACGACACGACGCTGCGCGACGGCGCGCAGCTCGAAGGTATCTCCCTCACGGTCGACGACAAGCTTCGCATCGCCGAGCAGCTCGACCGCCTCGGCGTCCACTACATCGAAGCGGGCTGGCCGGGCGCGAACCCCAAGGACGACGAGCTCTTCCGTCGCATCCCCGACGAGCTGAAGCTCGAGACGAGTACGCTCGTCGCGTTCGGGTCCACGCGGCGCGTGAAGGGCAAGGTCGACTCGGACGACACGCTGCGTCAGCTGTTGGAGGCGAACACCCCGGCTGTCTGCATTGTCGGCAAGTCGTGGGACTACCACGTCACCGAGGCACTCCAGACGACCCTCGACGAGGGCGCGGCGATGGTGGCGGACTCGGTCGAGTTCCTGCGCGCGAACGGCCGCCAGGTGCTCTTCGACGCCGAGCACTTCTTCGACGGCTACCGGAGCAACCCGGAGTTCGCGCTGCGCGTCCTCGAGGGGGCGGCGCAAGCCGGGGCTTCGCACCTGGTCCTGTGCGACACCAACGGCGGCACACTGCCGCACGACGTCGAGCGCATCGTGCGCGAGGTCGTCGACTACTTCGGTGGGGACGTCGCCGTCGCCGTCCACCTGCACGACGACGCCGGCACCGGGGTCGCCAACGCGCTGGCCGGGGTGCGCGGCGGCGCCACCCAGGTACAGGGAACGATCAACGGGTACGGGGAGCGCACCGGGAACTGCAACCTCACCGCGATCATCCCCAACCTCACGCTGAAGATGGGGATCGAGACGATCCCTCGCGATCGCATGGACCAGCTCACGCCGGTCGCCCACCACGTGGCCGAGCTCGTGAACATGGCCCTGAACCCGCAGGCGGCGTACGTGGGATCGTCGGCGTTCGCGCACAAGGGCGGCATCCACGCCAGCGCCATCGCCCGACGCCCCGACGCGTACGAGCACGTGAACCCGGAGTCGGTCGGCAACCGCACCCATGTCGTCGTCTCGGAGCTCGCCGGGCGCAGCAACCTCGCGATGAAGGCGAAGGACCTCGGCATCGAGCTCGACGGCCCGCAGCTCAGCGACGTCGTCGACACGCTCAAGAAGCTCGAGCACGAGGGCTACCACTTCGAGGTCGCCGACGGCTCGCTCGAGCTGCTGATGCGGCAGGCGACGGGGTGGCGCCAGCCGTGGTTCCACGTCGAGGAGTGGGAGGTGATCGTCGAGGACGCGCGCGACGACGACCGCTTGTCGACGCAGGCAATCGTGCGGGGACGCACGGACGGCGAGACCTTCCACGAGATCGCCACCGGCAACGGGCCGGTGAACGCGCTCGACGCCGCGCTGCGCAAGGCCATCGGCTCGCGCTACCCGGCGCTCGAGCGGATCCACCTCACGGACTACAAGGTGCGCGTGCTCGACACCCACAAGGGGACGGGTGCCGTCACCCGCGTGCTCGTCGACAGCACCGACGGCGAGGAGACGTGGACGACGATCGGCGTGGGCGAGAACATCATCGAGGCCTCGTGGCAGGCGCTCGAGGAATCGCTCGTGTTCGGCTTGCTGCGCGCCGAGACACGCAGCTAACACGTCACGCGGCGGGCGGCGGCTTTGCCGACCGGCGCCGCAAAGCCGGAGCCTGCGACGGCGACGAGGAGAGAAAATGCCCACCGATCCGTTCGTTCCCGAGCGACTCGAGGACGAGCCGCGCCAGGAGCCGAACCTCGACCCGGGCGTGAAGATGCCGGCGGCCCGGGCGTGGTTCGCGGATCGGCCCGGCGACCTCCACGCCGGTCAGCCCACGGGCATGCTCCTCGGCTCACCCGGGCCGAACATCGGCTACGCCCTGACGCTCGCACATCGCGCCCGCGACCGGTTCGAGCTGGCGCCGCACGAGCACCCCGACGACGCGCTGGATGTGGTGGCCGAGATCGCCATGCGCAGGGCGGCGCTCTTCGGGCGGGCGCCCGTGATGCGTGACATCGAGTTCGGGACGCAGATCCTCGGGTACGGCGGCGACGCCGATCCCGACTTCGTCGCCTGGCGGGTGCGGGCGGTGCAAGGCGCGCACCACAACTATTACGAGCGCCGGTCGCTGGTCGACGCGATCCCCGTCGACGTCCTCCGCCTCGTCCCGACCGCGCTGCCCGCGCACCTCGACGAGGCGCGCCGGGCCCTGCGCTCCGACGTCCCCACACCGCTGGGCTGACGACGAACCCTGACTACCATGTCAGGTTGTGAGCGCCGGGAACTTTCGTCTCTCGGAGGAGCACGAGGAGTTCCGGGCCGGGCTGCGGCGCTTCGCCGAGAAGGAGATCGTCCCCCACGCGGCCGAGGCCGACGAGCGCGAGGCCTATCCGCGGGCGAGCATGGACGCCTTCCGGGACTCGGGGTTCGTGCGGGCCCTCTACCCGCCCGAGTACGGCGGTGACGCCGGCGACTTCCTGACGGTCGCGCTCGTGATCGAGGAGCTGGCCCGGGCCTGCGGGTCCACCGCGTTGACGGCATTCGTTACCCGCACCGGGGTCGCCGCGCTCATCGCCCACGGCAGCGAGCAGCTCAAGCAGCGGGTGCTCCCGCCGATCGTGGCCGGGGAGCAGCAGGCGAGCTACTGCCTCTCCGAGCCGAACGCCGGGAGCGACGCCGCTTCGATGACCACGCGCGCCGGCCGCGACGGCGACGACTGGGTCCTCAACGGGCGCAAGGCCTGGATCACGAGCGCCGGCGTCTCCAGCGTCTACACCGTGTTCGCCAAGACCGACCCCGCCGCCGGGCACCGCGGCATCAGCGCCTTTGTCGTCGAGGCCGACCGCCCGGGTCTGTCGATCGGCAAGCTCGAGCACAAGATGGGGCTCCGGGGCTCGCCGACCGGCGAGGTCGTGCTCGAGGACGTCATCGTCCCGGGCGGGAACCTGATCGGGGACGAGGGCCGCGGCTTCTACTACGCGCTCGAGGCGCTCGACTCCTCGCGGCCGGTCGTCGGCGCGCAGGCGCTCGGGCTCGCGCAGGGAGCGCTGGATGTCGCAGGCACCTACGTGCTCGAGCGCCGCCAGTTCGACCAGCGCATCGCCGACTTCCAGGGTGTCCAGTTCATGCTCGCCGACATGGCGACCCAGCTCGAGGCGGCGCGGCTGCTCGTATACGCGGCCTGCGCAGGCATCGACGCCGCCACGCCCGAGCGCACCAAGACGTCGTCGATGGCGAAGATGTTCGCCTCCGACACCGCGATGCGCGTCGCGACCGACGCCGTCCAGCTGCTCGGCGGCGCCGGCACCACGCGCGAGTTCCCCGTCGAGCGGATGATGCGGGACGCCAAGATCACCCAGATCTACGAGGGGACGAACCAGATCCAGCGCGTCGTGATCGCACGCACGCTCCTCGACCAGTACGCGTCCGGCACGTAATCGGTTCCGGCAAAGGCCGGCTCTACACTCGGTCGACCAAAGGAGATCGATGGCCGACGCCCCGCGGGTGCGGTTCTCACCCGCCCCCACCGGTTCCCTCCACGTCGGCAGCGCCCGAACGGCATTGTTCAACTGGCTGTTCGCCCGCCACGAGCGAGGGGTCTTCGTCCTCCGCATCGAGGACACCGACGTCGCCCGCTCTCGTCCGGAGTGGGTCGACGGCATCCGGGACACCCTCGGGTGGCTGGGGCTCGACTGGGACGAGGGCCCGGTCCTCCAGAGCTCCCGGTTCGAGCGGTACCACGCCGCCGCCGACCAGCTGCTGGCCGACGGGCGGGCGTACGAGTGCTACTGCACAGAAGAAGAGGTGCGGGCGCGCAACGAGGCCGCCCGTGCCGCCGGCCGAACCCCGGGCTACGACGGGCAGTGCCGCGACCTCACGCCGGAGCAGCGGGCCGCGCTCGCCGCCGACGGCCGCCCTCGGTCGTTGCGGTTCCGGACACCGGACGAGGGCACCAGCACCTTCACCGACGAGATCCGGGGCGAGGTCAGCGTCGAGTGGTCCACCATCCCCGACTTCGTGATCGTCCGCTCCGACGGCACGCCCCTGTTCTTCCTCGCCAACGCGGTCGACGACATCGAGATGGCGATCACCCACGTGATCCGGGGCGAGGACCTGCTCGACACCACCCACCGGGTGCTCGCCCTGCGTGAGGCGCTCGGCGCGTCCGACCGGCCCGTGTACGCGCACCTCCCCCTGATCGTGGGCGCCGATCGGACCAAGCTGTCCAAACGGCACGGAGCCGTGGCGCTCGAAGAGTTCCGCGACGCCGGCTACTTGCCCGAAGCGCTGCTCAACTATTTGGCCCTGCTCGGGTGGGGGCCCGAGGACGGCCGCGAGATCCTCGACCGAGACGAGCTGGTGGAGGCGTTCGACCTCGACCGGGTGGTTCACTCGCCGGCCTTCTTCGACCATCAGAAGCTCGACTGGATGAACGGCGAATGGATCCGGCGCATCGATCTCGGCGAGCTCGACCAGCGCATCCTCCCCGCCGCCGAGGCGCGCTTCGGCGACCAGCTCGACCTCGAGACGCTCCATGCGGCCCTGCGCATCGGCCAGGAACGCGCCGTGACGCTCGGTTCGCTGTTGGACCAGACGGGCTTCCTCTTCGTCGACGAGGCCGCCTTCACGATCGACCCCGACTCGTGGGAGCGCCTCGAGAAAGCCGATCGGGCCGGGGAGATCCTCGACGCCGTGGCCGACCACGTCGAAGCCTGTGAGTGGAGCGTCGACGCCCTCGACGTGCGTCCCGTCCTCGAGAAGCTCGGCCTGAAGCCGCGCAAGGCGATGCACGTGCTCTACACCGCGATTGAGGGCCGCGCCGCGGGGCTGCCGCTGTTCGACTCGATGTTCCTGCTGGGGCGAGAGCGCACGCTCGGTCGGCTGCGAGCCGCTCGTCAGCGCCTCGGGAGAGACGCGTGAACGGTGCGAACGTCTGGAAGATCGTTCGCCGCGTCGGGCTCGTCGTTCTCCTCGCCGTCTTCCTCTATTACGTCGTGACGCTCGTGCAGGTGTGGTGGGCGGCCCGGGAAGACGACACCCGCCGGTCCGAGGCGATCGTCGTGCTGGGCGCGGCGCAGTACAACGGCCGGCCGTCGCCCGTGTTCAAGGCGCGTCTCGACCACGCCGCCGACTTGTACCACGAGCACGTCGCACCGACGATCGTCGTGACGGGCGGGAAGCAGACCGGCGACGCCTTCACCGAAGCGACGTCGGGCGCGAACTATCTGCACGACAAAGGCGTTCCTGACCCCGCGATCCTGCGCGAGACGACGAGCCACTCGTCGTGGGAATCGCTCGCGGCTGCTGCACGCGTGCTTCAGGACCGCGGCGAGAAGCGGGTCGTCCTCGTCTCGGACCCGTTCCACGCACTCCGCATCCGTGCCATCGCGAACGAGCTCGGTCTGGACGCGGTGACCTCGCCCACTCGGACGAGCCCGATCTCAGGTCTCGACGAATGGCGGCGCTTTATGAGTGAGGCGCTCCGCGTGGCGGCCGGGCGCATCGTCGGATTCGGCCGCCTCGCCCGGGGGACGAACCGGGTGGGGAAGCTCGTGCCCGGACTCGGTACGATGGCACTCCCTTCGGGGGTGGTGTAATCGGCAACACAACAGGTTCTGGTCCTGTCGTTGGGGGTTCGAGTCCTCCCCCCCGAGCCCCGATCGCACGTCCGGCGCAACGGCGACGATGCCCGGGCGAGTGTGCACGGCCCCGTCGTCTAGTGGCCTAGGACGCCGCCCTCTCAAGGCGGAAGCGGCAGTTCGAATCTGCTCGGGGCTGCAGAGAGCGAGGACCCGGCGCAACGCCGGGTCCTCGCTCTCATTTCGGCGTTTTCCCTGGTCAAATGCTCGTATCGGGCGACGCGCTACCACTCGACGAGCGGCTGACCGGCGCTCACGCGCAGCGTGCACGGCAAGCCAATGAGCTCGATCGCGTCGCGCGGCGCGTTCGCGTTCGCGATGCGCACCGACACGACGTCGCCTTTGCGCGCGCCGGTCGTGATCGTCAGATCGAGCGCGATTGCACCGTCATCGCGCGTCTCCGCCCACACGACGAACGCGTCGTACACCCCGTCATCAAGCGGAATATCCACCATTTGCATCGTTGCACGCGTTACGGTGATTGACACGGACTCAACTTGCGCGGCGCGTGCGCGCCGATTGCAGAGTCAGGGGCGGAATGTTTGCTCTGACAGCTTGCTCTCGGCACGCGCGTCGAACAGAATTGACGGAAATGCTTGAAATTGCGGCCAATTTGAGTTCAACTTCTTTAGATACCTGGCCGCAAGTACGGAGGTTGGCGTGAACAAGTCAGAGCTCGTCGATGCAGTTCACTCGGCGGCAGGTGGCGTGGACAAGAAAGACGTGGCATCCGTCGTCGACAAGCTCATCGAAGTCGTGCAGGGCGCGGTTTCGCGCGGCGACAAGGTCACAGTTCCGGGTTTCGGCGCTTGGTCCCGCACCCAGCGCGCGGCACGTACCGGGCGCAACCCGCGCACGGGCGAGCCGGTTCAGATCGCGGCGTCAAAGGGCGTGAAGTTTACGGCTGGTGCCAGCTTCAAGTCCGCCGTGAACAAGTAGCAACGAACGGCGAGCTTGCCGATCGTTGCTGCGGAGCAATGATCCCTACGGAAAGGTGGTGACCGTGCCTCCGGCGAAGAGACGAACAGCACGGAAATCAGCTAGGAAGACAGCACGTAAACCGGCCAAGCGGCGGGCGAGGAAGACCACAGCCCGCAAGCGGACCACACGCAAGTCGACGGCACGGAAGCCGGCACGTCGGCGGCGTAAGGCTGCTGCGGCGAAGCCGGTCAAGCGTCGTCGTCGCAAGACGACCGGTGCGAAGAAGACAGCCAAGCGGCGTCCCGCCAAGCGGCGTCGTCGTAAGGCTGCTGCAGCGAAGCCTGTGAAGCGCCGTCGTCGTAAGGCTGCTGCTGCGAAGCCTGTGAAGCGTCGTCGTCGTCGCAAGGCTGCCGGTACGGCGAAGCCCGCGAAGCGGCGTCGTCGTAAGGCTGCCGGGGCGAGCAAGCCCGTCAAGCGTCGTCGCCGCAAGGCTGCGGCCAGCAAGACGGCAAAGCGGCGTCCGGCGAAGAGGCGGGCCCGCCGGTAAGACCGGCGAGTTCCACAGCTTCAGCAAAGGTGAGGAGGGGGCCTTCGGGCCCCTTCCTCGCGACCGGACGCCGCCGGGTCACACCTTATCGAGCAGCTTGAACCCTTCGGCGGGCCCGATCCCGGCCCCCCGTCCGGCGGCCTCGGCGTCCCCCCGGACCCGCCCCACGAAGCCCTCCAGCTGGGCGTTCTGCTCCGGGGTCTCCGGCTCGGGGCCCGGGGCGTCGATTCCCATCGTCGAGCGCCACTGGCTCCGGTGGCAGAGCAGGGCCCGGATCTTTGTGTCCACGAACCCGCCGACCCCCTCGAGGTGGTCGATCTCCTCCGCCTCGAAGAGGAGGAGCCCGCGGGGCCGGTGCGCCGGGAGTCCCTGATCCGGGAAGTAATGGTGATCGCGGGCGGCGACCACCCCGTCGAGCAGGAGCCATCCGGCCTGCCGGTGGTCGGGGTGGAGCCGGTACCGCTTCCACGGATCGTGGCCGAGCACGATCTCCGGCCGGGCTCGCCGGATGGTCTCGCACACCCGCGCTCGCTCGGCGAGGCCGCTGCCGAGCTCGCCGTCGGGCCAGTCGAGGACCTCGACCCCGTCGACGCCGAGCACCGCAGCCGCGGCCTCCTGCTCGCGGCCGCGGGTCGCGACCAGCTCAGCCAGATCAGCGTCGGGATCCCACGTGCCCTTCGATCCGTCGGTGAGGACGAGCATCTGCACGGTCGCGCCGCCGGCGGCCCATTTCGCCAGCGTGGCGCCGCAGCCGAACTCGATGTCGTCGGAGTGGGCGCCGATCGCCAGTACCCGCGTCGGCGTGGGCAGGTCAGTCGAGGGACGAGACAAGGTGATTGAGCCGGTCGACGTCGTCGGGCACGTCGACGTCGAAGGCGAGCTCGGCGTCGCGGACGACTCGAAAGCCCAGCCCGAGCCGGCGGGCTTCGGCCGCGTGCCGGCGGAACGAGCCGGGCCCGTACGCGAACCGGAACGGGACGTCGACCGGCACCGAGAGCACCGTCGTCCCGTCGTCGCGATGGCACGGGACCATGGCGACGATCGGTCGAGCGCCGTCGCGGGCGAGCGGTGCGAGTGACCGGGCGAACGGCAGATCTGCATGGGCAATCACGGCGCGAGCGCAATCACGCGTCGCGACCCACCGGCATCCGGCGGCGGCGGCGTCATCGAGCGTGGCGGGATCGTCGAGCACGTCGAGGCCACGCGCACGCGCCCAGTCGCACACGTCCGACGCTGACGAAACGACGACGGTGGGGAGCTCGGCGGATGCCGCGGCCACCCGGTCGGCCAGCCGGCGGGCGAGCTCGGTGCGTGTCGCGTCGTCAAGTTGGTCGGCGAGGCGCGCCTTGCCCAACGCGAACGCTCGTACCGGGATCACGACACCCGCACCGGTCATACGAGACTCTCGGACACTCGCAGGGCGTCGAATCGCATGCGAATGCGTATGCTACCGGCCGTGGAACCGGTGTATTCCGTCGCTCGCACCGCGTTGCTGCCGCCACTGCACTACGGCATGAAGTGGACGATCGAAGGCGCGCACCTCGTTCCACCACGCGGCCCCGTGATCCTCGCCAGCAACCACACCTCCTACCTCGACCCGCTCGTGCTGGCATACCTCGCCGACCGCCGGCACCGGCGCGTGCGGTTCCTTGCGAAGGCCGAGCTGTTCGACAAGCAGCCGCTCGGGTTCTTGCTCCACCAGGTCCACCAGATCCCCGTCGTGCGCAACTCCACGTCCGCCGCCGGCTCCCTCGAGCTCGCAGTGGACGCGCTCCGGCGGGGGGAGTGCGTAGCGATCTTCCCCGAGGGGACGATCTCGCTCGACCTGGAGCCGATGGCCGGCAAGTCCGGCACCGCCCGGCTGGCCGCGCAGTCCGGCGTGCCCGTGACGCCCGTCGGGCTCTGGGGCGCGCACCGGACGATGTTCAAGGGTCGAAAGCCGCACTGGCGTTGGGGCGTCGCCGAGACCATCGTCGTCGGACCGCCCGTCCGCGTCCACGCCGACGAGGACGTCCGCGACGCCACGAACCGGATCATGGCGGCGATCGTCGGCTGCGTGGCGAGAGCCCGCGAGATCTACCCGCAGCGCCCGGGCCCCGGCGACGACGGCTGGTGGCAGCGGCCGCCCGAGACGGCGCGTGTGCGCACCGCGACGCGCGCCGAAGACAGCGAGACCGCCTCGTGAGCGACGCCGCCCGCGTCGCCGTGGTGGGGGCGGGCTCGTGGGGCACCGCCGTCGCCGCCCTCGTGTCGAACAACGCCGACACGGTGCTCTGGGCGCGGCGGCCCGAGCTGGCGTCGGTGATCGCCGATCGGCACGAGAACCCCGACTACCGGCCCGGCATCAGGCTTCCCGCACAGCTGCGCGTGACCTCCGACATCGAGGAGGCGTGCGCGCACGCCGACGTTCTCGTGCTGGGTGTCCCGTCGCACGGTATGCGGACCGTATTGACCGAGGC
>JBKOZX010000277.1:0-4524 GCA_046726115.1 Actinomycetota bacterium
GACGAGGCCCGCGAGCAGTGCCGCGAGATCCTCGACGGCGCCGATCCCGACTACGTCGTGGCGTGTGTCGGCGGCGGTTCGAATGCGATCGGGACGTTCGCCGGCTTCGTCGATCTCCCGCACGTCCGCCTCGTCGGTGTCGAGGCCGGCGGCCTGGGCCCCGAGAGCGGCAAGCACGGCGCGTCGGTGAACCGGGGCGTGCCGGGCGTGCTCCACGGCGCCCGCTCGCTGTTCCTCCAGGACGAGGAAGGTCAGATCCTCGAGGCGCACTCGGTCAGCGCCGGTCTCGACTACCCCGGCGTCGGGCCGGAGCACGCGCAGCTGGCCGCGACGGGCCGGGCCGAGTACCCGTACGCGACCGACGACGAGGCCATCGCCGGCTTCGAGCTGCTGTCGGTGACCGAGGGGATCGTTCCCGCGCTGGAGCCCGCGCACGCGATCGCGTGGCTGGCTCGTGAAGCCGGCCGCTCCGTTCCGCACGGCGCGACGGTGCTGCTGACGCTGTCCGGCCGTGGCGACAAGGACGCGGTCCAGGTCGCCGAGCAGCTCACCGGCGAGCCGCTGGCGTGAGGCTCGAGTCGCACCTCCGCGAGCGGCGCGCGGGCGGACGGGCTCTCCTCGCTCCGTATGTCACGGGCGGGCTCGGCGGCGAGTGGCTCGACGTCGTGCGCGCGCTCGCCGACGGGGGAGCGGACGCCATCGAGATCGGCATCCCGTTCTCGGATCCGGTGATGGACGGCCGCACGATCCAGGAGGCTTCGGAACGCGCACTCGATCTCGGCGCCACGCCGGCCAAGATCATCGCCGAGGCTGCGCAGCTCGACGTGAACGTCCCGCTCCTGGTGATGACGTACTACAACATCGTCGCTCATGCGGGTGCGGAGCGGTTCGCGGCCCAGCTGGCCGACGCGGGGATCGACGGCGCGATCGTCCCCGACCTCCCGCTCGACGAGCTCGACGGGTGGGGCGAAGCGGCCGACGAGGCTGGCGTCGAGACCGTCCTGCTCGCGGCGCCCACGACGCCCGACGACCGCCTGCGCGACATCTGCGAGCGGTCGCGAGGTTTCGTGTACGGCGTGTCGCTGCTCGGCGTCACCGGTGAGCGGACCGAGTTGGCGGACCGCGCCGCGGAGATGGGCCAGCGCTGCCGGTCGATGACCGACACGCCCGTGTTGCTCGGCGTCGGGATCTCGACCGCCGGGCAGGCGGTGGCGGCGGCGCAGTCAGCCGACGGCGTCGTCGTCGGAAGCGCGGTGGTGCGACGGGTGCTGGCAGGGGGCGGCCCAGAGGCTGCGGGCGCGTTCGTCGCCGAGCTGCGCGAGGCTCTCGACACCGCCAGCCAAGGCTGAAGGAGCTGCCGTGGACACCCGAACGCTCGAGCTCGCCACCGCCGACGGTCCGATGGCCTGCTACGAGGCACGCCCCGATGGCGATGCTCGCCGAGCGGTGATCGTGATCCAAGAGGCGTTCGGCGTGAACGACCACATCCAGGACGTCACCCGACGGTTCGCGGACACGGGCTACCACGCCGTGGCGCCGTCTCTGTTCCACCGCGCCGGCGGAGGCACAGCGCCGTACGGCGACTTCTCCAAGGTGCTCCCGCTCTACGAGCACCTCGACGACGCTGGGATCCTCGGCGATGTCGACGCTGCACTCGGCCACCTGCACGCGGCGGGCCGGGAAAACGCGCAGATCGGCATCGTCGGGTTCTGCTTTGGCGGCCGCGTGACGTTTCTCACCGCGGCACGCCGGGCGCTCGGCGGCGCCGTCGGCTTCTACGGCGGCGGGATCGTCACGCAGCGGTTCCCGCAGTTCCCGAGCCTCGTCGACGAAGCGTCGACACTCCAGACGCCGTGGCTGGGATTGTTCGGCGACCGCGACGAGTCCATTCCCGTCGAGGACGTCGAGCAGCTGCGCGAGGCGCTGAAGAGCGCGCCGGTGCCGACGGACATCCTGCGGTACGCCGACGCCGGGCACGGGTTCCACAACGACGTCCGCGACGTCTACCACGAGACATCCGCAAAGGACGCCTGGGGTCGCACGCTGGACTGGTTCGATCGGTACCTCGCGGCGGCGCGCGTATGAAAGACATGGATGTGCCGGTCGACGACTGTGATCTCTGCGAGGCGGCGCGGATCACGCCCTGGTATCACGAGGACGAGATCTGCTGGATCGCCGAGTGTGAGATCTGCGCCGTCCCGATGGTCGTTTGGCGCAGCCACGGCGCGGCGCCACCCGACGCCGACATGGAGCACATGCTCAGTCACCTCGGCCGCGTCGCTGCCGAGCAGCTGACCGTCGAGCACTACGTCGACGACAACATGCGCAACATCCCGGATCACTTTCACGCCCACGCCCGCCCCCGCGGGGGCTTCTTCGGCCACGGGTTCCGGAGGTCGTAGCCGGGACGCCGCACGGCGGCGGGGGTACGGTGAGGTGCCGGCGAGGGGTCCAATCCGGGCGGCTCGCCGATGCGTAAACAACATGTGGGCTGTCTCCGACGATGCGCTGCTCGCGGGCCTGGCGACCGGGGACTCCGACGCGGCCGCCGCGTTCCTCCAACGCTTCCAGCGCCGCGTCTTCGGCCTGGCGCTGACGATCGTCGGCGACCCGCGTGCCGCCGAGGACATCGCCCAGGAGGCCTTCCTGCGCGCGTGGCGTCACGCCGGTGCCTACGACCCTCGCCGCGGCACGGTGGCGACCTGGTTGCTGACGATCACGCGAAATCTCTCGATCGACTCGGTGCGGGTGCGGCGGCCGGTCGTCATCGACCCCGACTCGATCCTCGCGTTGAACCTGAGCGCCGGGGGGCCGCTGCCGGACGAGCTGGCGGCACTCCGCGACGATGCGGACCGGCTCTGTGCCGCGTTGACACAGCTCCCGCCGGAGCAGCGTCGTGCGCTGGTCATGGCCGGTCTGCTCGGGCATACCGCCCGAGAGGTGAGCGAAGCGGAGGGCATTCCCCTCGGCACCGCCAAGACACGCATTCGCACCGCGCTCTTGCGCTTGCGGTCGGCGCTCACCGAAGAACACACAGAATGAGCGCGCTGCGATGAGCGGCGTCGGTTGCAGTGAGGTGCGCGAGCTCGCGCCCGAGCTTGCGTTGGGGATCGTCGGCGGGCCTGAACGGGCCGAGGCGCTGCAGCACGCGAGCGAGTGCGGCCCCTGTCGAGCCCTGGTCGGCGAGCTCTCAGAAGCCGCCGACGCACTGCCGCTGCTCGCCGCCGAGGCGGAGCCACCGCCCGGATTCGAGGAGCGGGTCCTCGCGGCGTTGCGGGCCGGGCGGCGACGCTCGCGTCGACGTGTGATCGGCGCGCTGGCGGCGGTCGCAGCAGCCGCCGCCATTGTGAGCATCGTCGGCGTGCGCGTCGTCGAGAGCACACAGGAGACGGTCCAGTCCGCGACGGCGGCAAGTGATGTGCGGAAGGCGCAAATGATGGGCGCCACCGGCCTCGAGGTCGGGAACGTGTTCGTGTCGAACGGTCGCCCGTCCTCGGTGATCGTGAACGTCAACTACTGGGTGCCATCAGGCACGTACGACATCGAGTTCCGCACCGGGTCCGCGACGAAGCGGCTCGGGACGATGACCATCAAGGACGAGCGGGGATCGTGGGGCGGGGTCGGCACACTGCCGAACGCAGCGAGCGGATCCGTCGCGCTCGTCGACGGCAACCGCAGAATCGTCTGCGAGGCGCACCTCCCGCCTGTGAGCTAGGCGCGGACGAGCAGGCGATCCTTCAGGAACGTCACGACTTGTTCGAGTGCGGCGTGCGTCGGATGGCCGGGCTCGTCGACCAGGTCGAGCGTGAGCACCGAGTGGGCACGTCGCTTGATCCCGTGCGGGTTGCCGCGTGACGAGTCGATCTCGACCGCGACGAACGCATCGCCGAGCTCACGCCGCAGAGCCTCGAAGCGCTCCGGCGGGACGGCGGGGTCGGCGGTGAATCGCAGCCCGAGGACGCACACGCCCTGGGCGGCGCGCTCTTTCACGCGTGCGAGGTCGGCGTCGCTGATGCCGAGCGCCGCCTTGCGGTGCTTGCCCAGTGGAAACGGGAGCGACGGCTGGCTGAGCACGGGTGCCAGCATCGTCTCGTCGACCATCATCCCGAGCGCGAAGCCGCCGGTGAAGCACATGCCGACGGCGCCGACCCCGGGCCCGCCGCACTCGGCATGGGCGTCTGCCGCGAGCTTGCGGAGCCATCCCGTGATCGGACTCGTCCGGTCGAGCGCCATGGACGTGAATTCGCGCGCGACGCAGGCCCCGGAGATCGACTGCATCGTGTAGCCCCAACCGAACCGCTTTCCCGGTTTCCCGAACAACGACGGCATGTAGACGCTGAGACCGGCGTCCACGACGCGACGACCGAAGGTGATGACGTCGGGATGCAGCCCGGGGACCTCGTGGATCACGATCACGGCGGGCCCCGTCCCGGCCCGGAACACCTGGCGGCTCACGCCGTCGTGCGTGAACGTCGATTCGGCGAAGCCGTCCAACGGGTTGTCGGGCATCGTGCTTCTTACCTC
>JBKOZX010000278.1:0-5306 GCA_046726115.1 Actinomycetota bacterium
CGACTCGAGCGCGTGCGCGACCGCGTCGCGGTCCGCTGCCCGGGGCCGCCGCCACCACCCCTGCTTGGCCAAGCGTCCGGCCGCCACCACCTCCCGCACGGTCGCCGGGAGGTCGGGTGCCAAGCGCGGCCGCTGCGGCACGTACCCCAGGCGCCAGCGGTCGGTGAGGCGCCGGGGCGGGTCCCCGAACAGCTCGACCCGGCCTGCCTGCGGCGTCAGCAGCCCCAGCACCACACGCAGCAGCGTGGACTTGCCGGCACCGTTCGGGCCCACGAGCGCCGTGAACTCGCCCGGTGCGAGCTCGAGGCCGACGCGGTCGAGGACGGGGACCGGGTCGTGGCCGTAGGTGAACGAGACACCGTGGACGGACAGGACGGGGGCGGCGACGGAGGTCTTCATTTGAGATCGATTCCCATGCTAGACGCGGACGTGATAAGACTCGTTCTCATATGGGCCGAAGGTTGATCCGTGTCCTCGCCGCCGCAGCCGTCGCTGTCCTCCTCTCCTCCACCGTCTCGGGCGTCGCACCGGCGGGCGCGTCCCGCAAGGTTGACGTGGCGGCCGCGTTCTACCCCGTCGCGTACGCGGCCCAGAAGGTGGGCGGGACACGCGTCGACGTCACGAATCTCACGCCGGTCGGCGCCGAACCGCACGACCTCGAGCTGAACTCCGACCAGCTCGACCGCCTCCTCGGCGCCAAGGTCGCGTTCGTGCTCGGCCGGGGCTTCCAGCCCGCGGTCGAGAAGGCGGCCGACGGGCGCGACGGGCCGACGGTCGAGCTGTTGCCCAAGCTCGTTGACGCCCAGGGGAAGAAGGTCGCCAAGGAAGGGCAGACGGGGGGTCTCGATCCGCACGTCTGGCTTGACCCGGTGCTGATGAAGCAGCTCGTCGGGGAGGTCGAGCGCGGCCTTGCTGCCGCCGATCCGAAGGGCGCCGCGACCTACGAGCGCAACACGCAAGCGCTCCAAGACCAGCTGGCCGCGCTCGACGGCCGCTACCGCGAGCGCCTGACCGGATGCGCGCGCAACCTTCTTGTCACGTCACACGAGGCGTTCGGGTACCTCGCGGCGCGGTACGGGCTGCACCAGCAGGGTGTAGCCGGCCTGTCGCCGGACCAGGAGCCCGACCCGGCGCGCCTGGGCGAGCTCGCACAGCTGGCCCGCGACCAGGGCGTCACGACCGTGTTCACCGAGGAGACGGTCTCGCCGCGCATCGCGCAGACGCTCGCCCGCGAGGCGGGCGGGCTGAAGACCGAGGTGCTCAGCCCGCTCGAGAGCCTCACGAAGAAGGAGCGCGACGCCGGGGCGAACTACTTCACGCTCATGGACGCCAACCTCGACAAGATCGCCAACGCGCTCGGCTGCCCCGCCCGCCCGTAGCATCGAGCCCGTGGCCGGCGGCGGCTTTGACGGTCGCGGCAAGAGCCGGAGCTTGCGACGGCGACAGGTGGGACCAATGCACGGGCACGACCACGAGGCCTCGTTCCGCCGGGCGGGCGCCCGGTACGCCGGACGGCTCCGGGCGGCGTTCGTGCTGGCGGTGGGGTTCCTGGTGGTCGAGGCGGTCACCGCGTTCGTCACCGGCTCGCTGGCGCTGCTGTCCGACGCCGCGCACCTCCTCACCGACGCCGTCGGCATCGGCATGGCGCTGGCGGCGATCGGCCTCGCCGACCGCGCCAACAGGGACGAGTCACGCACGTTCGGGCTCTACCGCCTCGAGATCCTCGCCGCGCTCGCCAACGCCGTCCTGCTGTTCGTCGTCACCGGGTACGTGCTCGTCGAGGCGGGCGTCCACCTCGCGTCCTCGCCGACGATCGACGCCGGACCGATGCTCGTGGTGGCGATCCTCGGTCTCGTCGTGAACGTCGTATCGGTCCTGTTGCTCCGCGGCGGCGCCAGCCAGAGCCTCAACGTCGAGGGCGCGTACCTCGACGTGCTGGCCGACTCGGTCGCTTCGCTCGGCGTCATCGCCGCCGGCGCGGTGATCGCGGTGACCGACTGGACACCGATCGACGCCATCGTGGCCATCGCCATCGGCGTGTGGATCGTGCCCCGCGCCTGGCGCCTCGCCGCCAGCGCGCTGCGCATCCTCATCCAGGCCGCGCCGGCCGGCTTCGACGTCGGCCGGCTCCACGCCGACCTCGCCGCCGTGCCCGGCGTCGTCGACGTCCACGATCTGCACGTGTGGACGCTGACCTCCGAGATGGACGTCGCCAGCGCGCACCTCATGATCGCGGCGGGGACCGACGCCCACGGCGTGCTCGATCGGGCGCGCGACGTCCTCCGCGAGGGCTACGAGATCGCGCACGCCACGCTCCAAGTCGAGCCCGACGACCACACCGGATGCGCCGAGGTCACATGGTGACGCCGCGTCGGAACCGGCGGGTGATTGTGGTCGACTACCTGTTGTGCGCGCTCCCGAAACGCTGACCGCGTCCCGGCGCATCCCGGCACAATGGTGGCCGTGGTGCTCGACTGCGGCCCGCCTCGTTCTCGCCGGCGTGTGGACGTGGGCCGGGGTGGCGAAGCTCGGCGACCCCGACGCCGCCGTGCGGGCGGTGCGCGCCTACGACATTTTGCCCGAGGCGCTCGTGAGGCCGTTCGCCTGGGGCCTGCCGTTCGTCGAGCTCGCGTTGGCCGTGCTCCTGCTCCTGGGTCTCGCGACCCGCCCCGCCGCCTGGGCGTCGTTCGCGCTGCTGTTCCTGTTCATCTGCGCCATCGCATCGGTGTGGGCGCGCGGCCTTCAGATCGACTGCGGCTGCTTCGGCGGCGGCGGTCGGGCGGGGGCCGACTCCACCCGCTACTTGCGCGAGCTCGGCCGCGACGGCCTGTTCCTGTGCCTGGCGCTGCTGGTGGCGGCGGGAGCTCCGAGCCGGCTCGCGCTCGACAACCTCACCCGACCGGCGGAGCACTGACGTGCCGCCGCAACGTACCCGTACCCGCGCGCAGGCCGCCCGGGGTCGCACACGCGCGTGGATGTGGTGGGTGCTCGGCGGTGTGCTCGTCGTCGCGTTCCTCGCAGGCTTTCTCTGGAATCGCGGGCAATCGGCAACCGAGCACGCCAAGGTGACCCGGCCCACGAGCGCGGTCGGTCCCCACGGTGGCGTGCTGGTCGGCGACGCGAACGCACCGGTCACGATCACGGAGTACGGCGATTTCCAGTGCCCGGTCTGCCGCCAGCTGCACCAACTGTGGGAGCCGACGCTGGAGCAGCTGATCCAGCAGGGGAAGGTGAAGTTCGAGTTCGTCGGCCTCGAGTTCCTCGACCGGGGCACGACTGAATCGCTGCGCTCGGCCGGCGCCGGCGTCTGCGCGGCCGACGCGGGGAAGTTCCTCGAGTACTACAACGCGCTCTACGACCAGCAGTCGCCCACGGAGAACTCCGGCTTCCTCACGAACGAGCGGCTCGAGAGCATCGGCAGCGCCGGGATCGCCGATCCCGCGTTCGCCACATGTGTGAACGCGGGCCGTTACGACGGTTTCGTGCGCACGAACACCGACGCCGCATCCCAGCGCGGCGTGACCGGCACGCCGACCGTGCTGGTGAACGACAAGGTGATCAGCAACTCGGTCGCCGCCGATCCGGCCCGGTTGACCGCGCTCGTCGACCAGTCGAGCTAACTGGCGACGGCGACCAGTCAGTTCACGAACAGCGTGCGCACAACCCCACGAGGTCGACCCGGTGACGCTGCGTCCGGAAGCCGGTCGAGCGGGCGATCTGGTCCGCCGCCGTCTCCACCGACTGCTCGAGCCCGGCCGAGGCCGGCACGTCCTCGACCGTTCCGCAGTTGGCGCAGATGAGATGGTGATGGTGCTCGGTGAGGTCCTCGTCGAGCTCGTAGCGCGCGAACTCGCCGTCGGTGACGATGCGGTGGACCAGCCCGGCTTGCTCGAGGACGACGAGGTTCCGGTAGACGGAGCTCTGCGCCAGGCCCCGCCCTCCCGGTGACTCGAGGATCTCGGGGATCGTGAGGGGCCGGTCGGCAGCCGACAACGCGCCCACGATGGCCTTGCGATTCGCCGTCACGCGCTGATTGGCGCGGCGGAGCTGCGTCGAGACCGTGTCGTGCAGGCCGTCGGAGAGCACGGCGCCCTTTCCCGCCATGCGCGCAGTGTACGGGCGGCGGGGTCACGACCCGCGAGGGCTACGTTCCACACTTGTGGACGCGACCGAGCGGTTCACCGAGCTCGTGCGCCGGTCGCCGGAGGAGGTCCCGCTCGACGAGGCCGCGCTGCTCATTGCAGCCCACGCGCATCACGGGCTCGACGTCGACGGTGCCCTCGCCGAACTCGACCATCTCGCAGAGGACGTGCCGGGCGCGAGCGCGGCGGCCGTCGCCGGCGCGCTGTTCGGCGAGGGCGGGTTCGCCGGCAACACGCTCGACTACGGCGACCCGCGCAACTCGTACCTCGACGACGTGCTCGACCGCCGCCTCGGCATCCCGATCTCGCTGTCGGTCGTGATGATCGAAGTGGGACGCCGCTGCGGCGTGCGCATCCACGGTGTGGGGATGCCGGGCCACTTCCTCGTGCAGGCCGCCGGCGAGCCCGACGTGTGGTTCGATCCGTTCCACGGCGGCCGGCAGCTCGACGAGGAGGGTTGCCGCCAACTCTACGAGCAGATCCAGAGTGAACCGCCGTTCGCGCCCGCGCTGCTCCGAGCCGTCGACACCCGCAGCATCCTCAGCCGGATGCTCGCGAACCTCCAGCAGACGTTCATGCGGCGCGACCCCGCGTCGCTCGCGTGGGCGGTGCGGCTGCGGCTGCGCATCCCTGAGCTGCTCCCCGGCGAGCGGCGCCAGCTCGCGGGGTTGCTGGGCGGGGTGGGTCGTTTCCTCGAGGCGGCGACGGAGCTCGACGCGGTGGCGGCGGATCTCGAAGGTGACGATGCCGACGCCGTCCGGCGCGACGCGGCCGCCCTGCGGTCTCGTGCGAACTGATCGGCGATACCGTGCGGGACGATGCGGGGCGGACGCACCCTTCCGATGTTCCCGCTGGGCAGTGTGCTGTTCCCGCACGCCCAGCTCCCGCTGCACGTGTTCGAGCCGCGCTACCGCACGCTCACCGAGACCTGCCTCGCCGGCGACGGCGAGTTCGGCGTCGTGCTCATCGAGCGCGGCAGCGAGGTGGGCGGGGGTGACACCCGCTTCTCCGTGGGGACGGTGGCGCGCATCGCCGCCGCCGGCAGGCTGCCCGACGGCCGCTACCTCCTCGCCGCCGTCGGGACCACCCGCCTGCGTGTACGCGAGTGGCTCTCCGACGATCCGTTCCCGCGGGCGGAGGTCGAGCTGCTCGACGAGTCCGAGC
>JBKOZX010000279.1:0-9040 GCA_046726115.1 Actinomycetota bacterium
GCCCGGCTGCATTGGGGTGAAACATGTCAGGACAGAAGACGTCGCAGCTCCGGAACGCCTCGTCGGTGAGCTCCGCGATCGGGACCTTCACGACGTGGTCGTAGCGGGCGGCGACCCGGGCGTGCGCACGGTCGACCGCGCGGCTTCGCTGGGATGCCAGCGCCTTCAGCGGAAACGCCAGGCGCGGGATGTTGCCGAGGTCGCTGACACCGGCAAGCACGGCGCCGACGCCGGCATCGCCGAACGCCTCCACCACCGCGTCGAGCTCGGCCTCGAACCGGCGCACGCGCGTTCCGTGCATCGCATCGTTGGCACCCACCGACACGACGGCGACATCAGGTCGCAACGACAGCGCGTCGGGGAGCTGTCCGTCGAGCACGTCGCGCGCCTTGGACCCGCCGACCGCCAGGCTGATGAGCCGGACCCGGCGACCGCGCGCGAGCCGGCGCGCCACCTGTCGGGCCCAGAGGTCGTCCCAGGAGTCGAGGCCGGGGCCGGTGACGGTCGAGTCCCCGAGCAGCACGAGACGCACCTCGGGGCCCGCGTCGGGCCCGAACACCCCGTCGGGCTCGAGGTCGCGGAAGCTCGGCAGCCGCCGGTGCCCGACGTACCAAAGCTGGGCCGCGACCGTGCCCACCGCGGCCATGGCCGCCACCGGGAGGCCGGCCACCCCGGCCAGTCCTGCTGCTCCGAGTCGCGCCCGCGCCATTGCCACGGACGCATTCTGCGACGCCGAGCTCGAAATCGGGCGGATTTCCCGGCGCGGACGCGCCGCGGTCAGCCCGGCGCGCGGCTGAACGATTCGAGGAGCCGACGAGCGGCCGCCGAGTCGCCCTGCGTCGAGATCAACTTCTCAGCTTTCGGGCTGCGAGGATCGAGGTCGCCGTTGGCGACGGCGGCGAGCGTCTTGGCGTCCATGGTGATGATGGCGTCGGGACTCGTCGCCGGTCCGAGCAGCGGTTGCAGGTGCCCACCGTGAGCTCGGACATGGAGCACTCCGTCGTCGAGGCGGAACTCATACGTGAGGTCGGCATCCGCCGCCGGCGCGGGCGTGGTCACGGCGAGCCCAAGGACGAGCCATTCCCCCCGGATCTCATCGGTCTTCCGGGGTCGGCCGAGCAGCGTCATTCCCCATTCCGCCATCGCGGCCACCACGCCGGCCAGGCCCCTGGCGTCGTCGGTGAGCTCGTAGACGGTCGAGGCGGCCGGCGGCGGAAGGTCGCGCTTCACCACCAGCCCCTCGTGCTCGAGATCGCGGATACGGGCGGCGAGCACGTTGGCGCTGACACCCGGGAGCCCCGCCATCAGGTCGGTGAACCGCCGGGGGCCGAGCAGGAGCTCTCGGACGACGAGCACCGTCCAGCGCTCCCCTACGACCTCGAGGGCACGGGCGACCGGGCAGTACTGCTGGTAGCTGCGGCCCATCGATCCACGGTACCTGCGACTCCCGTCACAGGAGTGGAGAGTTGTTTTTTCATAGTAGATGATTAGTATGACGAACCATGACTCGACGGACCTCAAGCATCGCAACCGGGATCGTCGCCGCGCTGCTGCTCGGTTGGGCGGCGGCCATGAGCGCCACGAGCGGCATCGCCGAGGGTCCGAGCTCCCCCGGCGACGGTGGGTTCCGAGACCGGTGGGTCCAACGCGGGCCGCATCGCCTGCACGTGCGCGAGCAGGCCGGCGCCGGGCCCGCGATCGTGCTCATGCACGGCTTTCCGGACAATCACCATCTGTACGACCGGCTCGTTCCGTATCTCCGTGACCGCCACGTCGTGGTGTTCGATTTCCTCGGCTGGGGTGAGTCCGACAAGCCGCGGGATTACGAGTACACGTTCGCGAACCAGGAGAGCGACCTCGACGCCGTCGTGTCCGGTCTCGGCCTCGACCGTGTCGTCCTCGTGCCGCATGACGCGTCGGGTCCGGCGGCGATCAACTGGGCGCTCGATCACCCGGATCGGGTCGCCGCCATCGTGGCTCTCAACACCTTCTACAGCCTCCTCCCTGACGCGCCGCCGAATCCCCCCGAGGCGATCCGACTCTTCTCCGATCCCGCGTTCGCGCGGCTCACCGAGCACTTCGCCGAGTCACCGCGCGAGTTCCGGTGGCTCTACGACTTCCAGGTCGGCGGTTTCATCAGGAATCCCGACGTCCGGAAGAAGTTCGTCCCGCTGCTGTACCGGCAGTTCGAGGCTCGCCCCAGCACGCTGCGGCCGTTTCTCGAGCTGAACGCGGACCTGCTCCCCGCCGTCGCTGCCAACACCCAGCGGACAGCCGAGCTCCAGTCGTTCCCTGCTCCCGTTCGCACCGCGTTCGGCGAGGGCGATCGCTACCTGTCACCCGAACAGGGCCGAAGCCTCGCAGCGCTGTTCCCGCGCTCCGAGGCGCTGACCGTTCCCGGCGCGAACCACTTCCCCCAGCAGGATTCACCCGCCGAGGTCGCCAAGCTGATCCTCACCGTCCCGCAACAGGGGTCGTAATGCCCGAACTCCAACTCGAGCTCGTGGCGGCGAAGCCCGTCGGCAGGGACGGCGCCCTGATCCTCACGTACCGACCGGCACAACAAGGCGGCTCGCGCGGCTAGCCGCCGACCGATCGAGCTCTCGGAAGCGACGCTCGCTACGAGCGCAACGCGCCGGGCTCGTCGAGCCAGCGGTTCAACGCCGCGGTGCGGGCATTGCGGCAGATCAGGACGTGCTCGACGGCACGTCGGACGCGCCGCTGCTGCCCCGCGGTCTCCGAGACCGACCGGAGCAGGTAGTCCGCCATACGCCCGTGGTCCTCCTCGGCGTACGCGTGCACCTTGAAGTTCTCGACCTCGATGCCGTATTGGTCGCGCATGCCCTCGTACATCTTCACCGCGTAGTTCGTCGACGCCGCGAAGCGCTCCCCCGCCCAACCGAACGCGGCCAGGCCTTCCTCGTAGGAGCGGCGCATGTAGAAGAGCGTGGTGAACACGGAGCCGATCGACTCGGGCATGGCCCGGTAGGACACCAGCTCCTCGTCGGTGATCCCGAGCTGGTGGGCCCAGTCGACCTTCATGTCGACGTGGTTGCGGTCACCCGCGAAGCCCATCTCGTCGGCGAGGTTCTGGGCCCAATGCACGAAGTGCTCGCTGCCGCCGAGGTTGACGGCGTCGACGTCGGGCGCGTTCGACACGATCGAACCGAACTCGCTCGTGTACCACTTGCCGAGGAAGTAATACTCCTTGCACAGCCGCTGGAGGAGCTCCATCGACAGCGTCCCGTCGGCGACGCGCTCCCACACGAGATTCTTCTCGGTCGCGACGTCGGCTTGGAGGGCCTCGAGGGAGGCCATGAACTCGTCGACGGGCAGGGCGGGCGCGTTCTCGGTGCCGGACCCGCGGATGTCCTTGAACTCACGGTGCTCGGACATGACCGCTCCTCTATCTCTCTGTGGCTCTGTCTCCCTCCGAGGGCCGGAGGGTACGATATTCGTGACGTCGGCGTCAGGTTCGGGGGACCGGCCTGAAGCCGCCAGGTGCCAGCAGGGTGCAGGGAGAGGCCGTCATGAACGTCGATCTGGTCCAGCTCGCCGGCCACCGGGGGCGCTTGCACGAGCGTCCGACCATCGACCAGGTGACGGCCGAGGTCATCCGGGGCGCGATGGAGACCATCTGCTTCGAGATGGCCACCTACGTGTCGCGCACGGCCACGACGCCGATCCTCAACCAGAGCAACGAGCGCAACGCGACGATCCTCGACGCCAAGGGCCGGCTTGCGGCGCTGTCCGTCGGCATCCCGCAGTTCATGCTCACGTCCACGCTGCCGGTCCGGTTCGCGCTCGAGTACCTGGGCGTCGACGAGTTCCACGAGGGCGACGTGTTCGCGGCGAACGACCCGTACCACGGCGGTGGCCACCTCCCCGACTACAACGTGTTCGCGCCCATTTTCGGCAACGACCCCAACACCGGTGAGCGGCGCATGGTGCTCATCGCGAGCATCCAGTGCCACCACGGCGACACCGGCGGGAACGTCCCCGGCGGCTACAACGTCACCGCCAACGACATCTGGGGCGAGGGCGTGCGCTGGCCGGTCGTGAAGGTCATCGACCGGGGCGTGGAGCGGCGCGACGTGCTCTACGCCATGGCCGCGAACAACCGGCTCCCCGACTACATCGGCGACCTGCGCGCCCAGATCGGCGCCGCGCAGCTGGCCGCCGACCGTCTCGGCGACATCATCGGCCGCGCCGGCGTCGACACCGTCGAGCAGTCGGTCGACTTCATGATCGACTACGCCGCCCGTCGCTTCCGCGAAGAGGTCACTGCCTGGCCCGATGGCGTCTACGAGGCCGATGCGTTCGTCGACCACGACCCGCTCGGGAATCCCGACATCAAGCTGCACGTGAAGATCACCGTCGACGGCGACGACCTCATGATCGACTACACGGGCAGCGACACCCGCCAGGAGATCCAGGCGTGGTCGACGTTCGGGAACACCCGCGGCTACACGGTCGGGCAGATCGCCTCGATGATGGACCCGGAGATCCCGAAGAACGAGGGTTTCTTCGATCAGATCAAGCTGACCGTGCCCCAGGGCTGCGTCCTCAACCCGCACCCGAGCAAGCCGGTCAGTGCGGGCACGCACCACCCCGGCGCCGATGTCGGGGAGGTCATCGCGGTCGCGATGCAACATGTGCTGCCGGACAAGGCCGTCCCGCAGACGTACAAGACGGGCATCCCGACGATCATCGTCGGCGTCGACCCGCGCACGGGCCAGTTGTTCACCGACCACTCCGCCGAGGTATACGCCGGGTGGTGCAACGCCGGGAAGGGCATGGACGCGTGGGGCGCGCAGAACGCGTCGTTCGGCAACCTCTGGAAGGCGACGGCAGAGATCAACGAGAGCCTGTACCCGCACGTGCAGTGGAGCCGCGACTACCGCACCGACTCCGGCGGCCCGGGCCAGTGGCGGGGGCTGTGCGGGAGTCACTACGAGAAGGAAGTGCTCGTCGACGCCAAGGTGTACACGTACGTCGTCGGCATGAAGTACCCGATGCCGGGTATCTGCGGCGGCGAGCCCGGCGCGCCCAACCGGATGGTGATCCGGTACGGCTCCGACGACCCGTTCGTCGTGCAGCACACGGCCGAGTGGGTGCCGATCGGGGCGTCGCAGCGGGTCATGTACGACTACGGCGGTGGCGGCGGCTGGGGCAGCCCGCTCGACCGCGAGTCGCAGGCTGTGCTCGACGACGTCCTCGACGAGTACGTGAGCGTCGAGGGCGCCGAGCGCGACTACGGCGTGGTCCTCACCGGCTCGCTCGAGGAGCTCACGCTCGACATCGACCGGGACGCCACCGAGCGCCTCCGCGCCGAGCGCCGCTCGATGCGTGCCTGACCCGGGATAGGTCCGGGTGACGAACGCATCGGGGGGCGACTGATGGGCTATCGGGTCGGAGTCGACGTCGGGGGCACGTTCACCGACCTCATCTGCGTGACACCCGAGGGCGACGTCCTGCTCGACAAGACCCCGACCACGCCCGAGGACCAGTCGGTCGGGGTCATGAACGGCCTCCAGGAGCTCGCCGACCGGTTCGGTCGTCCCCTCCAGGAGCTCTGCGCCGAGATCGACATCCTCGTCCACGGCACGACGACGGCCGACAACACGATGATCGAGATGAACGGCGCCTCCACCGGTCTGCTCGTCACCGAGGGTCATCGCGACGAGATCGAGATGCGGCGCGTGCACAAGGAGCAGATCTGGGATCCCACCTACCCCGCGCCGCCCCCGATCGCGCGCCGGCGGGCCCGCATCCCCATCGCCGAGCGCATGAACTACCGCGGCGAGGTGCTCACGCCCCTTGACGAGAACGCCGTGCGGCGCGGGGTGCAGCGGCTCAAGCAGCTGGGCGTGCGATCGGTCGCGGTGATGTTCCTGTTCAGCTTCGTGAATCCCGACCATGAGCGGCGCGCCGCCGAGATCGTCCGCGAGGAGTTCCCCGACGTCGACCACGTCTCGCTCTCCCACGAGGTGATGGCGCGGGGACCGGAGTTCGAGCGGGTGTCGACGACGCTCGTCAACGCGTACGTGGCGCCGAAGATCGCAGCGTACGTCGGCAGCCTCCAGGAGAAGCTGCGCGCCGCCGGGTACGCGGGGCAGCTCCTGATCATGCAGTCGACCGGCGGCGTGATGCCGCCCGACTATGTCGCCCGCCGCGCGGTGTCGGTGCTCGCGTCCGGCCCGACCGGCGGCGTCATGGGATCGGCGCTGGCGGCGCGCAAGGCCGGGGTCGACGACTTCATCGCCGTCGACATGGGCGGGACGAGCTTCGACGTGTGCCTCGTCCGCAACGGGCAGCCCGAGATCAAGACCGACTGGAACTGGCGCTACCGCTACTACATCGGCCTGCCGATGGTGGACGTCCAGAGCGTCGGCGCCGGGGGCGGATCCATCGCGCGTGTTCGCCAGGGCGCGCTCCTCGTCGGGCCCGAGAGCGCCGGAAGTTCTCCGGGCCCCGTCTGCTACGGACGCGGCGGGACACTGCCGACGGTCACCGACGCCGACGCCGTCCTGGGTTACCTCCCCGTGGACGGGTTCGCGGGCGGCCGCATGACGCTCGACGTCGACGGTGCCCTCGACGCCATCCGCCGCGACGTCGCCGAGCCGCTCGGCCTCGACGTCGTCGAAGCCGCCTGGGGCATCGAGCGCATCGTGAACGCCAGCATGGCGAACGCCACCCGTCGCGTGCTCGCCTCGCATGGCGCCGACGCCCGCGAGCTCGGGTTGATTGCGTACGGCGGCAACGGCGCCGTACACGCGTGGGCGATCGCGACCGAGCTGGGCATCGACCGCATGCTGGTGCCGAAGACGGCGCCCGCGTTCTCGGCGTTGGGCGTGCTCGTCGCCGACTACGTCGTCGATCTCGTGCGCGCGTACGTCGTCCCGCTGTCGCAGGTCGAGCTGTCACGCGTGCACACCCTCATGTCCGAGCTGCGCGACGAGGCCCGCAAGGAGCTCGATCCGACCGGGCTTGCTGATGGGCAGGTCGACGTGGGGCTGTTCGCACAGATGTGCTACCCGGGCCAGAACTTCGACATGAGCGTCCCGGTCCCGGAGGGCGACGCCCTTGACGAGCCCGGTCTGCTCGACCTGACCGAGCGGTTCCACGACCAGCACGAAGCGGATCGCGGGTTCTGTTTCCGGAACCAGCAGCCGCTCCTCCGGGGCGTTCGCCTCGTCGCTCGTGGGTACACGCCGAAGCCCGAGCGCCTGGCGCCTCTCGGCACGGTGCGCGACGCGAAGGCGGCGCGGCGCGGCGCCCGGCGCGCGTACTTCGGTCCCGAGTTCATCGGATCGGGCTTCGTCGAGGCACCCGTGTACGACGGCGCGGTTCTCGGTCCCGGCGCCGAGGTGCACGGGCCCGCCCTCATCGAGGAGCCGTTCACGGTCGTCGTGCTGCCGCCGGGGTCGATCGCGCGCCTCGACCATCTCGGCAACTACGCCCTCACCGTCTCCTAGCGCCACTCGGGTGCCGATCTATCTCGATCCCGACTCGTACGCCGTCATCGAAGCCGCGTGCGAGCGGTTGATCCCTCCCGTCGGCGATCACCCGGGTGCGCGTGCAATGGATGTCACCGCCTACATCGACGCATTGCTCGGCGCGTTCCTGGTCGATCCTCCGCGCATCTGGGCGGGCGGGCCGTTCTCCGGCCGTCACGGCGGCGACGCGTCGTTCGGAAGTTTCCTCCCTCTCTCCCGCCTCGAGGAGCTCGCGTGGCGCACGCGTATCGAGGGCTCACAGGGCATCGCCGAGCGCGAGCACAACGGCTCCGTCCCCGGCTGGCAGCAGGAGTACCGCGACGGCATCGCGGCGCTGGGGCCTGACTTCCCGCAGGTCGCGCCCGACGAGCAAGACGCACGGCTCGACGCGAACCCGGAGTTCAAGCAGCTCGTGTACGAGCACGCGTGCGAGGGCGCGTACGGCGCACCCGAATACGGCGGCAATCGCGAGCTGGCGGGATGGCGGGCGATCCAGTTCCCAGGCGACGTGCAGCCCCGCGGCTACACCGACGAGGAGGTATCCGGACGTGAGTGACCGCTGGTGACCGACTGCGACGCGGTCATCGTCGGGTCGGGTCCCGCCGGCGCCACCGCGGCCGACGTGCTCACGGCGGCGGGCTGGTCCGTGATCATGCTCGAGAAGGGCCGCAACCACCTGCTGCAGCTGGAGCCGCCGTTCGAACCGACCGGCGAGATCAGCAACGACGAGATCAAGTTCTTGCGGCGGCACTTCCTCGGCCCGGACCCGCTGCTCGAGCCGCGCACGTTCCGGCGGCGCGAGGCCGACGGTGACCGCACCTTCACCGGCGACGTGAACAACCTCCCGTCGAGCGTCGGTGGCGGCGGCTTCCACGCCGACGGCAAGCTCCCCCGCTTCCGGGAGGTCGACTTCCGCGCCCGCTCCGAGCTCGGGCCCATCGACGGCGCCGACGTCGCCGACTGGCCGCTCGGATACGACGAGATGGAGCCCTACTACGCCGAGGCCGAGCGCACCGTCGGCGTGGCCGGGGACCACGCGGCCAACCCGTTCGCGGCCTGGCGCTCCGGCCCGTACCCGATGCCGCCGGGGCCGGACATGTTCTGCGCCGTGCTCACGAGCGAGGCGGCGCGCCGCCTCGGCTACCACCCGTACCGCGCGCCGACCGGCGTCAACAGCGTCGAGTACGACGGCCGGCCTGCCTGCAACAACTGCGGATTCTGCGGCTTCTTCGGATGCCCAATCGACGCCAAGGGGGACCCAGTCTCTCCACTGCGGCGCGCGCTGCGCACCGGCCGGTGCCAGATCCGTCCCGAGTCGTACGTGAGCGAGGTCCTCGTTGACGGCACCGGGCGCCAGGCCCGCGGCGTGCGCTACCTCGATGGCGAGGGCACCGCCCACGAGGTGGCCGCGCGCTTCGTCGTGCTCGGCGCCGGCGCGTTCGAGACGCCGCGTGTGCTGCTGCGCAGCGGGATCGGTAACGCCGACGTCGTCGGACGCTTCCTCATGTACCACTTCCAGACCCTCGTGCTCGGCCTCTTCC
>JBKOZX010000280.1:0-9212 GCA_046726115.1 Actinomycetota bacterium
GACGGCATTCACGCTCAGCAAGCTCGCCGTCCCGCACATGCTCGCCGGCGATGGCGGCGCCATCGTGAACATCTCCTCGGCGATGGGTCGCCTGACGGACCGGGGCTTCGTCGCCTACGGCACGGCGAAGGGCGCGCTGTCGCACATGACGCGGCTCCTGGCGTTCGACCTCGCGCCCCGCGTGCGGGTGAACGGGATAGCGGTGGGATCGGTTGCGACGTCGGCGCTCGAGATCGTGCTGACCAACGAGGACCTGCGCAACGAGATGGTCGCCAAGACGCCGCTGCGCCGCCTCGGGGAGACGTCCGACATCGCGATCGCCGCGCTCTACCTCGCGTCGCCGGCGAGCAGCTTCGTGACCGGCAAGGTCCTCGAGGTCGACGGCGGCATCGAAGCCCCAAACCTGGATATGGGCCTGCCGGATCTCTAATCGCCGGGCGTCAGCCCGTCGGACACGCCCAGCGTTCGTCGATATCTGGAGTTCCCTCCGCACCCGGGAGCGGGAACGGCGTGCGAAAGGTGAAGGCATACGACGTGGGACCGTGGCGGCGGAGGTGCAGCAGCCGGTCTTCGGCCTCGTGCACCGTGGGCACGTGCCCAACCGGCACCCACCACAGCGCGAGGTAGGCGTCGGTCATCTTCTCGAACCATTCCCGGCGGCGGCGCATGACCTCGCGGTGCGGACTGCGGTACCCGAACTCGGCGAGCGCCTCGATCGAGTCCCAAACGGTGAGGTTGACGATGAACGAGTCGTCGTCGAACACCGGCACCGCCGTGGCGTCGCCGGCGTCGGTCTGAAGGCGCCACACGAATCCCGGGCTCGCGTCGCCGAGCGCGTTGATCGGCTCGAGGGCGGCCACGAAGTCGGCCAACTGGGGTGAGTCGATCGGTGCTCGCAACCGGGCGACGTTCACTTGGGCCAAGTTCACGGTCTTGACGGTAACTCGCCATACGGATGCCGGATTGCTAGAGGGCGGCCAAGGCTCGGACAACGAAAGCGTCGGCTGCGTTCTCGCGGTCGACAAATTCGGGGAGCATGCCGACGGCGGCGACGATGTCCCAGTACGGGTCGTAATCACGCTCGGCTGTGAGCGCACGGTGTGCCGCGAGGAAGCAATCGGCGGCGTCGAGGCCGACGTCAACGGAACGGCACGACCGCCAACTCATGTCCGGGCAATTCTGCCGGATCTCCAGGACGCGGCGACGGCCATCCGACCGGCCCGGTTGCCATCCTGCGGCCGAGGACCCAAAATAGAACGCGTTTCAGCGGGTCCGAGGGGGACGATGCTCGACTATCTCGTCAAGGGCGGCACCGTGGTCGACGGCACCGGGGCGCCCGGGCGGCGCGCCGACGTCGGGATCCGGGACGGGCGCATCGTCGCCGTCGACGACCCCGGCAGCGTCGACGAGCCGGCGGCCGAAACGGTCGACGCCGACGGGCTCGTCGTGACGCCCGGCTTCGTCGACCCGCATACGCACTACGACGCGCAGCTGTTCTGGGACCCGCTCGCATCGCCGTCGACCGTGCACGGCGTGACCACGATCGCCAACGGCAACTGCGGCTTCACGCTTGCGCCGCTCGCCGAGCAGGACGCCGACTACATGCGCAAGATGATGGCGAGGGTCGAGGGCATGCCCCTGCCCGCACTCGAGAACGGCGTCCCGTGGAACTGGTCCACCTTCGGCGACTACCTCGCGCGCCTAGAGGGGAACGTCGCCGTCAACACGATGTTCAACGTCGGGCACTGCGCGCTGCGCCGCAACGTGATGGGCGCCGACGCCGTCGGCAACGAGGCCACGCCGGATCAGATCGACCAGATGGTGCGGCTGCTGCACGAGTCGATCGACGCCGGCGGGATCGGCTTCTCGACCACCCTCGCCTTCACGCACTCCGACGGCGACGGCAAGCCGGTCGCGTCGCGGTGGGCGTCGAAGGAGGAGGTGCTCGCGCTGTGCGGCGCGGTGCGCGACCACGAAGGCACGACGCTCGAGTACGTGACCGACGGGTGCATGCGCGGCTTCCGCGTCGACGAGGTCGAGCTCATGGCCGACATGACGCTCGCCGCCCGCCGCACGCTCAACTGGAACGTCCTGACCGTCGACGCCAAGGAGCCCGAGCGGTACCGGGCCCAGCTCGCCGCATGCGAGAACGCCGCCGAGAAGGGCGGACGTGCCATCGCGCTGACGATGCCGATCCTCGTCGAGATGAACATGAGCTTCCGGAACTACTGCGCGCTGTTCATGCTCCCGGGATGGAACGAAGTGATGAACCTGCCCGTGCCGGAACGGATGGAGAAGCTGCGTAACCCGGCGACGCGCCAGTGGATGAACGAGCGCGCCCGCTCCAAGGAGGCGGGCGTGTTCCGACGCCTCGCCTCGTGGGGCCGGTACCAGATCGGCGACACGTTCTCGACCGCCAACGAGGGCCTGAAGGGCAAGGTCGTCTACGACCTGGCCAAGGAACGCGGCCAGGACGTGTTCGACACGCTCGTCGACGTCGTCCTCGAGGACGAGCTGCGCACCGTGCTGTGGCCGATGCCGCCCGACGACGACGAGGACTCCTGGAAGCTGCGGGCCGACGCGTGGCACAACCCCAATGTGCTCATCGGCGGCTCCGACGCCGGCGCCCACCTCGATCGCATGTGCGGCGCGCCGTACACGACGGTGTTCCTCGCCGACATGATCCGCGGCCGCAAGCTCGTCTCGATGGAAGAGGCGGTTCACCTCATCACGCAGGCGCCGGCCGAGTTGTTCGGGCTGCGCGACCGGGGCGTGGTGCGCGAAGGCTTCCACGCCGACCTCGTCGTCTTCGACCCCGAGACCGTCGGCGCCGACGACGTGCATCTGGTCGAGGACCTGCCCGGCGGCACCGCGCGCCTGTTCGCGAGCTCCACGGGTGTCCATCGCGTCTTCGTGAACGGGCGGGCGATCGTGGTCGATGGCGCGACGACCGGCGAGCTCCCCGGCACCGTGCTGCGGTCCGGGCGCGACACCCGCACGGTTCCGGTCCCCGCCGGGTCCTGACGCAAATGGCGGTCAGCGCGCGTCCCGCGCCCGTCCGCATCGACGACCTCGCTAACCCGCGCTTCTCGCCCGAGACCACCGAGATCCTGACGGCGATGGCCGCGATGGCCGCCGACGTGCACCTCGAGCCGGACGCGCTGATGGCGGAGGCAAGGAGCCAGACCGGCCTGTCCGACTTCGGCGACGATCGCTTCCGCGAGCCGCTCGGCGTGCTGTGCAACGCGTTCCGCACCGAAGCAGGCCTGAGCGGACCGGGCGTCGTCAGCAACCACGCGCTACTCGTGCAGCTGCTGAAGAACCGGCTGCTGGTCCAGGACTTGCTGCGCCGCCACCCCGAGATCCACGACGTGCGCATCGAAGCCCCGATCATCGTGTGCGGCCTGCCCCGCACCGGGACGACGCACCTGCACAACCTCATGGCCGCCGACCCCGCGCTCCGATCGCTGCCGTACTGGGAGAGCCTCGAGCCGGTGCTCCCCGAGGCCGAGCAGCCGGCGCCGGGCGAGCCCGACCCGCGCATCGCCCGCACCGAGGTCGCGCTCGACTTCATCAACACGTCGATGCCGTACTTCAAGCGAATGCACGAGATGACCGTCGACCACGTGCACGAGGAGATCCAGCTGCTGGCGATCGACTTCTCGACGATGCTGTTCGAAACGACGTCGGCCATGCCGAGCTGGCGCGACTACTACGTCTCGCACGACCAGACCCAGCACTACGAGTACCTGCGTACGCTCCTCAAGGTGCTCCAGTGGCTCCGGGGCGGCGAGCGGTGGGTGCTCAAGTCGCCGCAGCACCTCGAGCAGTTCCCGGTGCTGCGCAACACGTTCCCCGACGCGACATTCGTCGTGACCCACCGGGACCCGGTCGCGGTCACGACGTCCGTGAACACGATGATCAGCTACACCGCGCGGCTGAGCCACGAGCGGGTCGACCCGCACTACATCGGCGGGTACTGGGCGGACCGCATCGAGCGCATGCTCCGGGCGTGCGTCGACGACCGGGACGCGCTGCCGGCCGATCAGTCCATCGACGTACCGTTCGACGAGTTCATGGCCGACGACGTCGCCATGGTCGAGCGCATCTACGACCTGGCCGACCAGCCGATGACCGATCGCGCGCGTGGAGCGATGCAGGCGTTCATGGACGACCATCCGCGCGGCAAGTTCGGCGGGATCATCTACGACCTCGGCGACTTCGGCCTCGACGGCAACGACCGACGCCGGGCGCTGCGGTTCTACATCGACCGCTTCGGCGTGACGGAGGAGTCGTAGCGCATCACGCGATCGCGAAGACGGGTTTTTAGGCGCTCGCCTGTGCGTCGAGGAACGCATCGATCCGGTCGGTCCAGGTCCCTACGTCGCGCAACTGATGGGCAACGTGGATTTGCACGTGGGGAAGCAGCTCGAGCAGGCGCTCGGATGTCGACATCGGGTGGCCGTCGTCACCGACCCAGGGAAGAAGAAGCGCCGGTGCCATGATGGTCCGTACCGCTTCCTGCCGCGGGAGATCGCTGTTCGCTGCGCCGCGGAGCACGGCCGGCAGGAGCTTTTCCGACACCTCGGGCATCGGACTGAACCGGTCTGTGAAGTCGGCGAGGATCTCAGGGGCAGGGAGATTGCTCAGCTGTTCGCGATAGGCATCGACGCCGAGTCGCTCGACGAGCACGGCCGCGGCGCGGTACAGATCGGCCTGTTCGTCGCGAGTTTCGTACGCGGTCGGAGCGAGCATGAGCACGACCCCTACAACGCGACGCGGCGCGAGTACGGCGGCATGCAGGGCGGTCGCGGCGCCCATCGACGCACCGCCGGCGACGAACCGCTCAATGCCGAGCGCATCGGCGAGCGCGATGAGATCGCGGCCGAGGTTTTCCCAGCGGTAGTCGTCGGGCACCGGCGCGCCTCCGGACAGGCCATGGCCGCGGGCGTCCCAACGGACCACGCGGTAGCGGCGGGCGAGGCGCGCCCAGTCCATGACCATCCATTGGTCTTCCTTCTCCATGCTGCTGACGAGCCCGTGGCCCCAGAAGAACGGCAGCCCGTCACCCTCGTCTCGAACTGCGATCTCGGCGCCCCGGACCGTCGGCACGGTGTGCACCGTAGAGCGCGAGCCACGAAGACGTCAGGTTTCGCTGTACTCACCGGACAGAACGGCGCATACTCCGCCGTGAGGGCAGGTCGTGCACGTGCACCACGGTCTCGAAGGGCCTTCTCTTGCCCGACCCCGGCTTCGTGTACGAATGCGATCGCTGCAGCGAACGCATCACGGTGCCCCGACCGATCTTCGACAACAGCCTCTGCCCGCGTCCGGCGCCCGACGGCGGGCGATGCCTCGGTCATCTGCAGCTGGTCGACCCCGAGGCCTCGAAAGAGGACGCGCCCACCGACTGAGCATCACGTTCGGGTCGCGTGCACCTCTTCGAGGGGCTTCCCGGCGAGCCGCAGGCGAACGACCTCTTGGAAGTTCGGGCAGGCGGCGATGTCGTCGTGCGGGCACGCAAGCGCGTGCTCGACGGCCACGCGCGCAGCCTTCGCCTCGGCGATGCGCTCGTCGAGCTCGGCGAGCTTGCGGTGCGCGAGCTCCCGCCAGTTGCTCGGGTCACTCGCACGGGCGGCCATCAGCTGCTCGATCTCGGCGAGGGTGAAGCCGACGTCGGCGAGGAAGAGGATGGCACCGACGACGCTCACGGCCCCTGGCGGATAGCGGCGCTGGCCCGAGACCCGGGCCGGCGGTTCCAGGAGACCGAGCTCCTCGTAGTAGCGCAACGCGGACACGGCGACGCCGGTCCGCCGCGCCAGCTCCCCGATCGTCAGCACTTCGTTCGCCATGGCTTGACCTCAAGGGTACTTGAGGTTGTTGGATCGGGGGATGGGACTCAAGCAGAAGACAGCGAACGCCTTGGTCGGCCAGTTCCACCGCCCCCATGGGATCGGCGGCCGCGCCGCGGGCTGGTTCATGGCGCACCGTGGATCGAACCGGAAGCGCAACGTGTGGGCGGCCCGGCTGCTCGACGTGCAACCCGACGACCGCGTGCTCGAGCTCGGGTTCGGCCCCGGGATCGCTATCCGGGAGCTCGCGCGCCGCGCGTCCCGCGGGCAGGTGTGCGGCCTCGATCACTCGGAGGTCATGGTCCGCCAGGCGACGCGTCGCAACGGCGCTGCTGTGCACACGGGACGGGTCGATCTGCGGCTCGGCTCGGCCGAGGACCTGCCCGACTTCGGCGCGCCGTTCGACGCGATCCTCGCCGTCAACTCATTGATGTTCTGGGACGACCCGGTGGCGCGCCTCTGCGACCTGCGTGGACTCCTCCGACCGGGGGGACGGATCGCCATTGCCTACCAGCCGCGCGGCCCGGGCTCGACCAACGATCTGGCGGCGCGCACCGGCCGCCAGATCGCCGAGCACTTCGCCACCGCGGGCTTCACCGACGTGCGCGTCGAGACGCTGGACCTCCACCCGACCGCCGTCGTGTGCGTGCTCGGCGTCAGCCCGGGACCTTGACGACCCGGGTCGTCGGCCGGGTCGGTGTCTCGGCCGGGTAGAACCAGCGGAACCAGATGCGGCCGCGCGGGTGGCCGGCCGGTGAAATCCAGTTCGAATGCCCGGGGTCGCGGTGGGCGACGACGATCGTCCACGAGCCATCGTCCTCGTACTGCACCTGGCCGCCGTTGATCGTGACGCGCTCGTAGTCGTAGTTGTACGTATGCAGGAACTGGTTCCACAGGCACACGTTCCAGAACGCGCACTCGGGCGACCGGCCTTCAATGACGAGCGCTTCGTCATCGGCGAGGTCGAAGCTGCCCATCGCGTAGGCGGCGTCGCCGGCGGCCCAGCCGAAAGTCTGCTGCGGGACGGGGTACGGCTCGTCGACCGTGTTGGGATCGCCCAGCGCGAGCGGGACGATGTTGGCCTGGTCGCGCAACCAGGTCACGGCGGCGCGGAAGCGACGGGCGAGCTCGGCGTCGTCGAGCCGGTACGTCGCCGGCGGGTCCACGGCTTCGATGTGCCACTCGAGTCGCCGGTCGTGCACGGGATCGTCGAGATAGTCGCGGGTGATCGCGCACACGGCGTCGGGCTCGAGCTTCAGCCACGTGCCGTCGTGCGGCTCGGGGCTGAGCACGAGCTCGAACGTGCCGTCGGGCCCGATGTCGAGCGCGCGGTCGTTGACGGTGCCGACGATGCGCTCCGAGTACCGACCGTCATTCGGACCGCCGTAGACGGTCAGAGAGAGATAGACGGCGTCGCCCCTCTTGCCGCGGACCCGGTACGTCCGACGCGGGTCAATCGGCGCGAACTGGTAGAAGGCGTCGGCGTTGTCGCCGCCCCACTTCTTGTACGGGCCCACGATGTCGACGAAGCGCGGGTTCGCCGTGTCCGCCCACACGTAGGCGTCGAACGCGACCTGGAGGATCGAGAAGATCCACTTGTAGCCCTCGAGGACCGATTGCTCGTCCTGCGGGGCGTTCGGCCCTTCGTAGAGCTTCGTCTCCAGGGTCCGCAGCTCGTCGACGAGCTCGCGGAAGACGGCGCTGGTCTCGAACTCGGTGGGGCCCATGAGTGAGGTTCTATCGTGATCGCGAGGTGAAAGTCATCGCCGCGCTCCTCGGTGCCATCCCGGACGACGCCGACGAGCTGTACCTGCCGGTCGGCGAGGGGATGACCGGCCGGCCCGAGCGAATCGTCGCAATCGCGATCTTCCGGCACGACGCACCACTTCCGGCGGACGCCGAGGCGTACCGAGTCGAGGAGCGGCCGCAATGGGATCAGGGCGGCGAGCGCGTCAACCGCGTGGCGTTCGTGCACCGCGCGCCCGGCATGACCCGCGAGCAGTTCGCCGACCACTGGACGAACGTGCACTCCCCGCTCGCCCGCAAGCATCACCCGGTGCTCGTCCGCTACGTGCAGAACATCGTCGTCGAGAACCTCACGCCCGACGCGCCCGAGGTCGACGGCATCGCCGAGCTCGGCTTCCGCAGCGTGCACGACGTCCACGAGCGCATGTACGACTCCCCCGCCGGCGCCGAGATCATCCGCCGCGACGTCCGGCGCTTCCTCGACGTCCCCGCCGGCTGGCGGATGCTGGCGCGCCGCGAAGCGGCGCGTCCCTAGAGTGCGCCCATGACCGACGCCGTGACCCCGTTCCGCGTCAGCGTCGGGGACGACCAGCTCGACGACCTCCGCCGACGCCTCGCCGACGCCCGCTGGCCCGAGCCGGCGCCCGTGACCGACTGGAGCCAGGGCGTGCCCGTCGGCTGGTTGCGCGACCTCTGCGCCTACTGGCAAGACGAGTACGACTGGCGCCGCTGCGAGAAGACCTTGACCCGGTTCCCCCAGTTCACGACCGAGCTCGACGGCCTCGGTATCCACTTCATCCACGTGCCGTCGCCGTCGCCCGACGCGCTGCCGTTGGTGATGACGCACGGTTGGCCGGGGTCGGTCGTGGAGTTCTTCGACGTGATCGGTCCGCTCGCCGACCCGGCCGAGTACGGCGGCGACCCGGCCGACGCGTTCCACGTCGTCTGCCCGTCGTTGCCCGGGTACGGCTTCAGCGACAAGCCCGCCGAGCCGGGCTGGGGGATCGACCGGATCGCCGACGCGTGGGCCGCGCTGATGGCGCGCCTCGGCTACGAGCGCTACGGCGCGCAGGGAGGTGACTGGGGCGGGCCGGTGTCGAGCGTGCTCGGTCAGCGCGACGCCGACCACGTCGCCGGCGTCCACGTCAACTTGGCCATGGTCGGTCCCGACTCCGAGACGATGAACGACCTCACGGAGTTCGAGCAGCGCTCGCTGGCCGACCTCGGCGAGATGTTCGAGTGGGGCAGCGGGTACGCGCTCGAGCAGGGGACCCGTCCGCAGACCGTCGGCTACGCGCTCGTCGACTCCCCCGTCGGTCAGGCCGCGTGGATCGCCGAGAAGTACTGGGCTTGGATCGACCACGACGGCGACCCGACGAGCGCGTTGAGCCGCGACCAGATGCTCGACAACATCACGCTGTACTGGCTCACGGCCACGGCCGCGTCGTCGGCCCGGCTGTACTGGGAGAGCGGCTACGCGCGCCGCTCTCGGCAGGCGCAGATGGCGGAGGCGCCCACGATCAGCACACCGGCCGGGCTCTCGATCTTCCCGCGCGAGATCATCCGCCCGTCCCGGCGCTGGTGCGAGAAGCGATACACCGACCTCCGCTTCTA
>JBKOZX010000281.1:0-3750 GCA_046726115.1 Actinomycetota bacterium
GGACAGCCCGTGGCTGGGTCTCCTGCTCGGCTGGCTGCCCTTCATTCTGCTGATCGGCATCGTCTTGTTCGTGCTGAGTCGGGTGCAGGGCGGCGGCCGGCTCATGGGGTTCGGGAAGTCGCGGGCCAAGGCGCTGAACAAAGACCAGCCCCAGACCACGTTCGCCGACGTCGCCGGGCTCGACGAGGCCGTCGAGGAGCTCCAGGAGATCAAGGAGTTCCTCGAAGCGCCGGCGAAGTTCCACGAGATCGGAGCCAAGATCCCCAAGGGGGCGCTGCTCTTCGGGCCGCCGGGCACGGGCAAGACGCTGCTGGCCAAGGCGGTCGCGGGCGAGGCGGGCGTGCCCTTCTTCTCGATCAGCGGCTCCGATTTCGTCGAGATGTTCGTGGGCGTCGGCGCGTCACGCGTGCGCGACCTCTTCGAACAGGCGAAGGCGGCGGCGCCGGCGATCGTGTTCGTGGACGAGATCGACGCCGTCGGGCGTCATCGCGGCGCCGGCCTCGGCGGCGGGCACGACGAGCGCGAGCAGACGCTCAACCAGCTGCTGGTGGAGATGGACGGGTTCGACCAGAAGGTCGGCGTCATCCTCATCGCAGCCACGAACCGGCCCGACATCCTCGATCCCGCGCTGTTGCGCCCGGGGCGGTTCGACCGCCAGATCGTCGTCGACCGCCCGGACCTTGAGGGCCGCAAGGCGATCCTGCGCGTGCACGCGCGCGGCAAGCCGCTCGCCGACGGCGTCGATCTCGACGTCATCGCGCGGCGCACGCCCGGCTTCACCGGCGCCGACCTCGCCAACCTGATGAACGAGGCCGCGCTCCTGGCGGCGCGCCGCGAGCTGCGCCTCGTCGGCATGCCGCAGCTCGAGGAGGCGATCGACCGGGTGATGGCGGGGCCCGAACGCCGCAGCCGGCTGATCTCCGACAGCGAGAAGCGTGTCATCGCGTACCACGAAGGCGGCCACGCGCTGGTCGCGCACGCGTTGCCGAAGACGGATCCCGTGCACAAGGTGTCGATCATCCCGCGGGGGCGCGCACTCGGGTACACGCTCACGCTCCCGATGGAGGACAAGTTCCTCGTCGCTCGCAGCGAGCTGACCGACGAGCTCACGATGCTCCTCGGCGGCCGCTCCGCCGAGGAGATGATCTTCGCCGACCCGACCACCGGCGCCGCGAACGACATCGAGCGGGCCACCACCGTCGCCCGGCAGATGGTCACCGAGTACGGGATGAGCGAGTCTCTGGGACCGATGCGCTTCGGGCAGACACAGGGCGAGGTGTTCCTCGGCCGTGACCTGGGCCACTCGCCGGACTACTCGGAAGAGGTGGCGGCGAGCATCGACGCCGAGGTCCGGCGGCTGATCGATTCCGCGCACAACGCGGCGCGCCATATCCTCGAGACCAACCGGGCAGTGCTCGACCAGCTGGCCGCCGATCTCATCGAGCATGAGACGCTCGAGACCGACCAGGTGCAGCGGATCTTCACGGCCGTGCGCCCGTGGGACGGCACGCGTGCCGACGGCGCCGGGCGTGCCGCGTCCGCCGCCGCGACCGATCACAGCCCGCCGTCCCCCCCGCGGGAGGCCCACAAATGAGCGACAGCATCCGCGCCGTCCCGTCCGAGGGAGAGCAGCCCGGGATCGACAAGCCGCGCATCGCGCACGCCGTGCGGGAGATCCTCGAGGCCATCGGGGAGGACCCCGACCGCGACGGCTTGCGATATACGCCGCGCCGGATCGCCGACATGTACGAGGAGATCTTCGGCGGCTTGCTCGAAGATCCTCGCCGCCACGTGGTCACGACGTTCGAGGCCGACCACGACGAGATGGTCATGGTGCGAGACATTCCGCTGTACAGCGCGTGTGAGCATCACCTCGTGCCCTTCGCGGGCCGGGCACACGTCGCGTACATCCCTGCGGAGGACGGCCGGATCACCGGGCTGTCGAAGCTCGCGCGGCTCGTCGAGGGGTACGCGCGGCGTCCGCAGGTGCAGGAGCGCCTCACGACCCAGATCGCCGACGCGCTCGTCGAAGTACTCACGCCGCACGTGTTCGTGGTCATCGAAGCCGAGCACCTGTGCATGTCGATGCGCGGCGTGAAGAAGGCGGGTTCGCTGACCGTCACCTCGGCCGTCCGGGGGATGTTCAAGGACAATCCCGCGACACGCGCCGAAGCCATGAGCTTCATCGGAAGCCCGTCCCTGCACTGAGCCCCGAAAAGCCGCAAAACCGGCCCGGAGCCGGCGCACGCGGCTGCCGGTACGCTGCAAACCGGCGGCGGCGGCTTCGCCGACCGTCGCCGCAGAGCCGGAGCTTGCGACGGCGGCGGGGAGAAAACTTGTTCAGTTGGGAACGGATTTGCGGCGCGCGGCCGGCGGTCATGGGGATCGTCAACGTCACGCCCGATTCCTTCTCGGACGGCGGCCGATTTCTCGAACCGGACGCCGCCGTCGCGCACGGCGTCGAGCTGGTGGCGCAGGGGGCGGACGCCCTCGACGTCGGCGGCGAATCGACCCGGCCAGGGGCGACGCCGGTGCCCGCAGACGAGGAGCTCCGCCGGGTCGTGCCGGTCGTCGAGGGGTTGGTTGCCGCCACGGACGTGCCGGTGAGCATCGACACGACGAAGGCGCCCGTCGCCCGGGCCGCCCTCGAGGCCGGGGCAACGGTCGTCAACGACGTGTCTGCCGGCCGCTTCGACCCCGACATGCTCAGCGTCGCCGCCGACGCCAGTGCCGGGTTCGTCGTCATGCACATGCTGGGCGAGCCGCGCACGATGCAGCGCGATCCGCGCTACGACGATGTCGTTGTCGAGGTCGGCGAGTTCCTCGCCGAGCGCGTCGACGCCGCGAGCGCAGCCGGGGTCGCGGACGACGCGATCGTCGCCGACCCGGGCATCGGCTTCGGCAAGACCGTCGAGCACAACCTCCTCCTGCTCGCGGGGCTGCACACGTTGGCGGAGCGGGTGCCGGCGCCGCTCGTTGTGGGCACCTCCCGCAAGACGTTCATCGGCAAATTGCTCGCGCGCGCGACCGGTGCGCCCGACGTCCTGCCGGTCGAGGATCGCGACGAGGGGACGCTCGCGACGGTGGTCTGGTCGCTCGAGCGGGGAGCGTCGATCGTGCGCGTGCACGACGTGCTGGGCCCCGCTCGCGCCGTCCGACTCCTGGGCGCGCTGCGATCGGCGGAGGCGAGCGCGGCATGAGAGGGCGATGGGCCCAAGGCCTGGAGCCGCGCTGCTTCACGTGGGTGATCACCGGGCGTCTGGCGGCGTCCGAGCGGCCGGGCGGGTTTGCGCGCAACCACCGCAAGGTCCGCCGCCAAGAGGAGCTGTTGTGGCTGGCCGGGCAGGGGTTCACGCACGTGCTCTCGCTCCTCGACTCGCCGCACAACCTGCACGCGTACGAGGAAGCCGGCATTGCCTACGAGCACGTGCCGCTGGGCCGGCACGACGAGCTCGGCGAGCGGTTGCGTGACGTCTACACGACGCTCGCGAGCTGGCTCGACGACCCGTCCGAACGGGTCTTGATGCACCACGAGGAGTTCGGCGACCGGTTGCTCGGCGTCGTCGCCGGCTTTCTCCTCTATTCCGGGCTCGTGCACGAAGGACCGCACGCGATCGTGGTTCTCGAGAAGCTGACGGGCCGCCAGCTGGGCTCCGTGGGCCGCGAGATCGTCGCGGACACGGTGAACGAAGGGATCTTCCGCTCTCCGCGCCCGGTACCTGCGGCGGCGAAGGCGGTGCAGTCGGAGGC
>JBKOZX010000282.1:0-10504 GCA_046726115.1 Actinomycetota bacterium
TGGCGCGATCGGGCACGTGACGCACGTGCAGTGGACGTACACCGGCGCCGTGTTTCGCCGGCCTTTGCGGGAGTACGGCTGGCTTTTCGACCGCGCCCGCGGTGGGGGCTGGGTCGGCGCGTGGGGCTCGCACGCGGTCGACGGGCTCCGCTGGCTGCTCGGCGACGTCCGGGATGCGACGGCGCGGTGCCGGATCACCATCCCGGAGCGTCCGGACTCGGAGGGCACGCCGAGAGCCGTGGACGCGGAGGACGCGTTCACGGCGTGGCTCGACTTCGAGTCGGGGTCGACAGCGGTGCTGGACAGCTCGTCGTCGGCCCCCGCTTCGGTCGCCCACCGCATCGTCGTGACGGGCTCGGACGGAGTGCTGGAGATCGTCGCCGACGCCAAGGTTGTCTGGCGGCGTGCCGACGGGTCACGCGAGGAGCTGGGGGACGAGCTCCTTCGCTCCCGGAAGGGTGACGATCCGCACCTGGTGCCGATGCGCCGGTGGGCCGAGCTGGTGCGCGACGCCGCCCGCGACGGAGAGCCGCTGGTGCCGAGCTTCGCCGACGGCCTCGCGTGCCGCCGCGTGTTGGACGGGCTGCTGGGGACCTGATCCGGTCAGGCCACTTCCGTGTTGTCGCGCGGGCTGAGCTCGCGTCCTCCGGTGGCCGCGAGGCGGAACGCTGTCTCCCACCCGGTGGCCGGCAGACCGAGCGCGTCGAGCCGGGCCCGCGCCTCGGTGCCCACCGTCTCGGCTTCTGGATCGCCGAGCACCCGCAGAGCGTGCGCGTGCGCAAGCCGCGCCAAGGCCTGGTCGAGGGGCGATTCGGTCCCGTCGGCGAGCGCCAGCGCCGTCGCGCACGCCTCGCGCGCACACGCGTCGTCGCCGAGCTGGGCGCACGCGAGACCGCGGGCGATCCAGGCTTCGAGATGGTCGAGATAGCTGCCGATCGGAACGGCGTTCGCCCGGTCCGTGATCGCGACCGCCCGGTCAGGCTGCCCCGCTGCCGCGAGCACCAGGGCCTCGACACCGCCGCTGGCGACGAGCAGCGCGTCGCTGTCGTCGCGGGGGACGTCGAGATGGGACAGCGCTTCCGCGACGTTGCCGCACTGCAGCAGAGCCCGGCTCATGCCGACGCGCTGCTCCTGCGTCCCGATGCTCTGCTCGTCGTTCCACGCGTCGAGCCCCGTCTGGTACTCGCTTCGCGCGCGCTCGGCGTCACCGACGTGCGAGGCGAGTGCACCGGCCACGACCGCAGGAATCGCGACCAGGCTTGGATCACCGAGCTCGTCCGTGAAAGACGCGACCTCGTCGTGGAGTGCCTCCGCCTCGTCGAGACGACCCAACGCCCCGAGCGCGCGGGCCGCGGGCGCGATCGACATCACCTCACCCCACTGGTCGCCGATCTCCTGGAAGAGCCGGCGGGCTTCCAGCGACCGATCGATCGCGACCGCCGGCCGGCCGGTCCACATGGCGACGTTGGCGAGGAGCACGCCCATCATCCCGTTCGCCCACCGGTTGGCCGACTCGGCGCCCTCGCGCAACACGTCCGACGCGAGCTGCTCCGCCTCGGCCAGCTGGCCTTGGTTGAACCGGACCCACGCGAGGAGCCCCAGGGCCCACGAGAGCCCGCCCCAGTCACCGATCTCGGCGAATGCCGCCGCCGACTGGTTGATGCGCTCCTCGGCTTCCTCGGGTCGCCCACGCGTGAATGAGATCCACGCCAGGTTCTGCAGCGCCCACGCCTCGCCCCGGCGGTCCGGGACGTCCTGGAACTTCGCCAACGCTTCGCTGATCTCGGACTCGGCGTCGTCGAGCTCGCCGCGGAACATCAGCGTCAAGCCGCGGCCTCGCAACGCGTTCGCCGTGCCCTGGTCGTCGCCCAGTGCGCGCCACTCGGCCACCGCCAGGTCGTACGTGGCGTCGGAGCCGATGAAGTTCCCTTCCTTCTGCTCGCAGTCGGCGAGCACCGTCAACGCCCGAGCGGCGGCGACGCGGTCTTCCGCCGTGCGGGCGGCGTCGAGCAACTCGGCGATCTCGTCGCGGGTCCCGTCGAGGTCGCGTTGCTCGACCCGCGCCTGCGCGTGCGCGAGCCGCAGCCGCCAACGGGTGTCATCGGGGCTGTCGTCGGCCAGGACGGCGAGCGCTTGCTCGTAGCGGCGCTGCGCTCGGGGCCACGCCTCAACCTGCTCGGCCCGCACGGCCGCCTGCTCGAGTGCGGTGACGGCCCGGGAGCCGAGGTCGGCGGGAACGCCGTCGACGCGACCGAGCTCGTTGACGAGCTCCGCCGCGACCCCGAAGTGATGCGCGATGGGGTCGACGGGCTCGTCGTCCCCACGGCCGCGGTCGGCCATCCCCCCGGCGAGCGCCGCGTGGCGTCGAGCCCGCTCCGCCTTCGTGAGGGTGCCGTACGCGACGTCTCGGATCAGCTCCGACTTGAACGCGAACTCGCCGTCCTCGAGGACGACGAGGTCGCGGTCGGCGAGCCCGGAGAGGGCGCGCTCGGCGCCGGCGAGCGACTGGGCAGCGCCGAGGCCGACGACGGCGTCGATAGGACCGCTCGACCCGATGACGGCGCAGTCCTCGAGCACCGAGCGCTCGATCGTCGCCAGCGCGTCGAGCCGGGCCGCGACCAACCCGCGCAGCGTGACCGGCAGGTCGCCGGGCCCGAGGGTGCGCGCGCCGTCGCCGTCGAGCGTCCCCCCGGACTCGCGGATCAGCGCCGCAAGCTCCTCGATGAAGAGCGGGTTGCCACCGCTGCGGTCTTGGATCTCGGTGACGAGCTCGGCGGTTGCGTGCTCGGCCAGGTGCGTCTCGACGAGCGTCGCCGTGGCGTCGGCGTCGAGCGGGTCGAGATGGATGACGGCGACGTTGTGACGACCGGGCGCGGGCGTCCAGCGCTCTTCGAGCTCGGGACGCGCCGTCGCCACCAACATGAACGGGAGCGAGCGCAGGCCGGCGAGCAACCGGTCGACCAGCTCGAGCACCACGTCGTCGCCCCAGTGGAGATCGGAGAGCACGAGCACGAGCGGGGCCGACCGCGCGAGCTCTTCGAGGTATGCCTGCACCGACCACAGTGCTTCGCCGCGCGCTCGTGCCGGGTCGACGTCGGCGCGTTCGCCGAACCGGCCGAGCAGGTACAGCAACCCGTCCGAGATCCGCTCGACGTGCGCGTCGTTCGGGTCACGGTCGGTCACCCGCGCGACCGTCGTCTCGACCTTGTGGCGGGCGTCGTTGGTGGAGTCGTCGAGCTCGACGCCGCACGTGTGCCTGATCGCCTCCGCCATCGGCCACCACACGTTGGCCTCGCCGTACGGGAGGCACGGCGCCTTCAGCACCGTGGCGTGCCGGTCCTCGTACGCCATGGCCGCAAGCTCGACGGCGAGGCGGCTCTTGCCCACGCCGGCCTCGCCGAACAGCAGCACGAGCTGGGCGCGCTGGCGGTTGAGCGCGGCATCGAGCATCCGGCGCAGGAGCGACATCTCCGGGTCGCGCCCGACGAGCGACGCGCGCGTGTGCTTGGGTCGCTGCCCGGGGAGTGCGATGACTTCCTCGGCCGTCCACGCCTCGACCGGCTCCTCACGACCCTTGACGACGAGCGCGCCCAGCGGCTCGTAGCGCACGACCCGCCGCGTGGCTTCATGTGTGAGCGGGCCGACGAGGACCTGGCCCGGGCGGGCGGCCGCCTGCAGGCGGCTGGCGGTGTTCACGACGTCGCCCATGGCCGTGTACTCGCCTGCGGCGCGCATCGCGCCGACGAGCACCTCACCCGTGTTCACGCCGACCCGCATCTCCGCGCTGACGCGCAGGTCCTGGCGGAGGGTGGCGAGGGTCCGCTGCATCTGGAGCGCGGCCCGGACCGCCCGCTCGGCGTCGTCCTCGTGGGCCACAGGCGCGCCGAAGAGTGCCACGATGGCGTCGCCGACGATCTTGTCGACCTGTCCGCCGAAGGCGGTGACGTCGGCCACGAGCCGCTCGAAGCACCGGTCGACGAGGTTCTTGACGCTCTCGGGATCGGCGGACTCCGAGAAGGCGGTGAACCCCACGAGGTCGGCGAACACGACGGTGGCGATGCGGCGCTCGTCGGGCCGGGCCACCAGCGTGTGCCCGCACGACGGGCAGAACCGGGCCTCCTCCGGCGCATTCGCGCCGCACGACCCGCACGTCATGGCGACAGGATAGATGCGGCCCGGGCGATCTCCGGCAGCCGGCGCGAGCCTCGGTTCAGGCGTCGGGACGGGCGTCGAGGTCCCGCCACTGCCGCAGCAACGTCCACGAGAAGATGCCCGTGGTGTGGCCGTCGTTCCAGGTGAACGTGATCCCCCAGGCGCCGACGAGCTCGGCGTCTTCGGCCCGGAGGGGCTGGGGCGACACCGGCTTCGGCCACACGGGGAGCCCGCGCTCGCGCAGGCCCCGACACTCCGCGCACGGGCAGTTCACCCGCAGCTCCTCGAGCGTGAAGTGGGTGCTCGTGCCGTCCGGCCACGTGGCGGTGAGGCCGTTCGCCCGGTCGACGTCGAGCGAAGTGGGCGGCGGGGTCGACTCGTCGACGGGCTCGGAGGGGGAGTCGGGCATTCGGCACGAGTGTGATGCTTCAGGCGGGGTCGAAGCGACTCGACAGCCGGGGGAGCGGTGCCGGGCCGCGTCCGGCGCGGTGCTTCGCGACGAGATCGCGGACGAGCTGCGCGACGCGCTCCCGCTCGCGCTTTGGCGCGTATGACCCGGGGTACAGGCGCGCGTGCTGCTCGAGCAGATCAGGACGATGCTCCGAGAGCCAACCCAGGTAGTGCTCCTTCACGCCGGGCCGGAGATGCAGGAGCACCGGAGAGATCGAGCGGGCGCCGGCGTCGACGCATGCGCCCACGACCTCGTCGAGCTGCTCGTGCGTGTCGGACAGACCGGGGAGGATCGGGGCGACGAGCACGCCGCACGGGATTCCCGCGTCGTTGAGCTTGGTTACCGCCTCGATCCGCTTGCGGGGATGCGGCGTGCCCGGCTCGGTCGCCTGCCAGACCTCCTCGTCGAGGGTGCCGATCGAGAAGCACAGCTCGACGTCGGTCCGGCGGCTCGCCTCCACGAGGCGGTCGAGGTCGCGCAGGACGAGCGTGCCCTTCGTGAGGATCGAGAACGGGTTTCCGGCCTCTCCGAGCACCTCGATGATCCCCTGTGTGAGCCGGTACTTGCCTTCGGCGCGCTGGTACGGATCAGTGTTCGTACCCATCGCGATGTGGTGCCCCTGCCATCGGCGCGGCGCGAGCTCTGCCCGCAACCGCTCGACCGCATTCACCTTCACGACGATCACGCGGTCGAAGTCCGTCGCCGGGTCGAGGTTCAGGTACTCGTGCGTCGGACGGGCGAAGCAGTTATGGCTGACGGCGCCGTTGGCGATGAAGTCGCCGGTGCCGGTCGTGATGTCGTACATCGGGATCTCGATGTTGAGCGCCTCGACGGATACGACACCTCGCCGCGCTCGTCCCTTGAGTGCCGTGCCTTCGATCGCCCGCTTGCGTGTGATCGCGGGGTCGACGGTGTGAAAGAAGCGAAGGCGCTCGTGCAGTCCTCCGGTGAGACGCACCGAAACGAGGCCGTTCTCGCGCGTCGTGTTCTCGACCGCGAAACGGAATGCAAACCGCCGAAGAGACGATGTCAGTTGACCGACGATCGCCTGATCTGTGTTGCTGATGCGCAGAACCCCTCGAGAACAACTTCCCTCGGCGTCGAAAATCCCGGCGAGGTAGCCCTTCCGCCATTGATCCGATGGTTCCCGTGGCCAGGCGATGACCTCTTCAACGGCTACGACAGAGGCCCGAGCAGAGGTGCGGATCGCGGTCAGGGCCTTCTGGTCTCCAACTGCCTCGTGGAATGCGAATTCATCGGTCGCAATGCCGCCGTCGGCCAGGTACGAGCGTGTCCTGCGAAGCGCCTCGAGATCGACGAGCGCGAGGCGGAACCGGTGGACGTCATCGCGGGATCGTCCAGAGCGGGGCGCATAGGAATAGTGACCGACGTGACCGTCGCCGCGGATCATGCCGCAGAGGTATCCCCTTCGATAGTCCGCGTCGTCGTCCGGCGACGGATGGAAGCGGCCTGTGCCCATCAACTTGTTGTTGAGGGTCAGATGCGGGCGGCAAAGAGGCCCGCGCTCCGTCCCAGTCACATGCTTCCAACCACGGTTGCTCAAGAACCTGTGGTCGCCGCTGGCCACGAGTTCGGTGCCGTCTTCTAGCGTCACGCGGTACGCGGACTTCATCGTCGACCAGTGATCGAGCACATCCGTGATGACGTAACGGCGACAGCTGCTGTGGCGCATGGTTCCGTACACGCGGTCGCCGGCCCGAACCTCGCTGATGGGCCTCGTCCGACCGTCCGCCATCAGGATCGGCGTCTCACCCTCCATGCAGTACGAGCACGCATGGCTGCATCCCCGGTACGCGTTGATCGTGTAGCGGAACGGGACGGGGGAGCGCGGCCCGACCTTGTTGATGATCGTGCGGGCCCGCACGTGGAGGAACTCCAGGCCGCGGAACTCGCCCGTGCCGATCTCGCGCTCGGGCAGGTCGAACAACGTGGGCTGCGGCTCGTCGCTTTCGGTCCGCCAGCGCAGCGCCCCGGTTGCCATGCAAATGAGCCTATCGAACAGGTGTTCGATCACGCAAGGATGGGACAATGGCCTGCGTGGCCGTGCTGTCCGACGACGAGGTCCGGGCCGGCCTGGCCGAGCTCTCGGGCTGGGACCGGCGCGACGACGAGATCGAGAAGCGCTTCGAGCTGCCCTCGTTCCCCGACGCCATCGCGTTCGTGACCCGAGTGGGGTTTCTCGCCGAGAAGGCCAACCACCACCCCGACCTCGACGTGCGCTGGACGAAGGTGCGGGTCGCGCTCTCGACGCACAGTGAGGGCGGGATCACGGGCAAGGACCTCGCGCTCGCCGGCGAGATCGAGGCCGTCGCCGGCTCGCACACGTGATCGCGGCCGTCGTCGCGTTCGTCGTCATCGCGCTCGTGCTGGCGCTCGTCGTCATGGTCGGGCTCGAACCGGGCCCAGACCCCGGCGAGGTTGCGGTCTCGTACGAGCTCGCCTGGGACCGGCTCGACTTCGACACGCTCTGGTCGCTCTCCGGCATCGAGCTGCGCGACGGTCGGTCGCGCCGCGAGTTCATCGCCGACAAGCGCGAGGCGTACGCGGGCAAGCGCGCGCTCGCCGGGCTGGCTCGCGAGGTGAAGCTGGACGAGGTGCTGGTCGGGTCCGAGCTCGCAGCCGTGCGAACGCGCGTCCTGCTTCGTGACGGAACTGCCGTCCGCAACCAGGTCCAGCTGGCGCAGCGCGAGGGCACCTGGAAGGTGACCGGGTACCACCTCGAGCCCGACGCGTCCGCCGAGCACGCCACGAGCTAGCAGCCCATCCGTGGTCCCTTTCCGATCCCCGGACTACGTCGTGCTCGTCGTCGAGGATCTCGATCGGGCGCTTCGGTTCTACTGCGACCTGCTCGGCCTGCCTCTCGGCCATCGCTCCGGCTCGTTCGCGCAGCTGGCGACCGGAGCGACCCGCGTCGCCCTCTACGAGCGACCGGCGATGGCCGTGACGCTCGGACGCGAGCTCGAGCCCCCGTCGACCGACGCGCCGGGCTTCGAGCTCGGCTTCAAGGTCGAGGACTGCGACGCCGCCTACGCCGAGCTCGTCGCCGGTGGCGCAACGGGCGCGGTTCCGCCCACGGATCGCGCGTGGGGGCAGCGGACGGCGTACCTGCGGGATCCCGACGGGCATCTCGTGGAGCTCGCGCAGGACCTGCGGCGCTGAGCCTCACTCGTCGACGTATGCCCATCCGGTCCAGCGGTCGACGTCGATGGCGAGCACGGCGCCGGGCATGCCGATCGACTGGTACTGGTCGTACTTGGCCCGGAGCGCCGTAAGGGCATCGTCATGCTCGGCGCCTTCGTCGATCACCCGCCCGCGGCCGTCGACACGCACCCACCACACCCGCGTCCATTCTTCCTCGTAGTAGTCGACGATCAGGCTCACGGCGGGCTGCTCCGCGATGTTCTTCAGTCGGCGCAGCTCGTACGTTGTCTTCGGCTTCTCATCCGTCGGAGACACGATGACGTCACCGTGCTCGCCCTCGATGAGGGCAAAGCAGATCGGCACGAGGTGAGGAGTCCCGTCGGGGCGCACCGTGGCCAGCCGACCGACGCGCGCCGCTCCCACCCGCCGGCGCATCTCAGCCTCCGTCACGCGTTGGACGATACCGTCGCCGCGTGGTCGCAGGACTCCTCCTCACCGGCGGTTCGAGCCGCCGCATGGGCCGCGACAAGGCCGACCTCGTTGTCGCCGGAGAGCGCCTCGCCGACCGCGCCGCACGCGTGCTCTCGACCGCATGCGAACCTGTCCTCGAGATCGGTCCCGGTCGCAGTCGGTTGCGTGCCGTTCCCGACGAGGCGCCGCGCGCCGGTCCCCTGGCGGCACTCGTGACCGGCAGCGTCGCTCTGCGCGCCAATGGTCACGACGGCGCCGTGATGCTGCTGGGCGTCGACCTTCCGTTCGTCGGCGTGCCCCTCGTCGAGTTGCTCGCTCGCTATCCCTCGCCCGACACTGTGGTCCCGATCGCCGACGGCATGCGACAGTCGTGTTGCGCGCGGTACGCGCCCGACGCGCTCGACGTCGCCGCCGAGCTCGTAGAGCGCGGCGAGCGCGCGCTCCAGACACTCCTTGCCGCCGTTCCCGTCGTCGAGGTAGCGGAAGCGGAGTGGCGCACGGTAGCGCCGGCCAACGCGCTCGCCGACCTCGACACGCCCGACGACCTCGAGCGCCACTTCCGCCAGTAGCGTGCCCGAATGACGCCCGACGAGCTGCTGGCGGTCTTCGACGCCGCCGCCGACGCCGCGAGGAGGTCGGTCGCTCCACTACGGGGCTCGGCGCGCCGCGAGCGGACCGCCAAGCCGGGACAGTACGCGCTCGACCTCGTCGCCGATGCCGCCGTCCTCCCGATCCTGCACGAAGCCGGCGTCGCGGTCGTCAGCGAGGAGTCGGGTCGCAGCGGCCCCGACGACGCGCCGATCACGGTCGTCCTCGACCCTGTCGACGGCTCGACGAACTGCTCGCGCGACATCCCGTACTGGGCGATCTCCCTGTGCGCGCTCGACGCTGACGGGCCCCTGTGCGCGCTTGTCGCCAATCAAGCGACGGGCGTACGGAACACCGCGGTGCGCGGCAAGGGCGCGTGGCGCGACGGCGAGCCCGTCGCGGCGTCCGCGGTCCAGCGCATCGAAGCGGCCGTCGTGTCGTTTTCCGGGACGCCACGACGCTTGTTGCCGTGGGCGCAGTTCCGCGCCCTCGGCTCGGCCGCGCTCGAGCTGTGCGACGTCGCCGCCGGCGCGCTCGACGCCTACCTCACGAGCTGGGTGGCGCCCTGGGACTACCTCGGAGGCGTTCTCGTGTGCCGCGAGGCGGGCGCGGTGGTCGTCGACGCCCACGGTGGGGATCTCGTGGTCGACGATCCCGGCGAGCGGAGGCAGCTCATTGCCGCGTGTACCCCCGAGCTCCTCGACGCCGTGCGCGACGCGCTCCCGTCGTGACGCCGGACCTCGACTTGGGAGAGCTCCTGCGCAGCGCCGAGACCGCAGCGCGCGCCGGCGGAGCGATCATCGCCGCGCACTTCGGTTCCGCCGCGAACGCGCGCGAAAAGGCCCCCGGCGACTGGGTCAGCGACGTCGACACGAGCAGCGAAGCGGCCGTACGCGATTCGCTGGAGCACCGTGCGCCCGGCCTCCCGGTCTTCGGCGAGGAGGGAGGTGGCGCCCGGGGCGACGTCGGCTGGTTCGTGGATCCGCTCGACGGGACGGCCAACTTCTTGCACGGCTTCCCGGCGGTCGGCGTGTCCGTCGCGCTCGTGGACCGCGGCGTGCCGGTCGTCGGGGTCGTGCACGCACCGTTGCTCGGCGTGACGTACGCGGCGCGGCGCGGCGGTGGCGCCTTCTGCAACGGCGAGTCGATCAGCGTGAGCGAGCGTGACGCGGCGCGTGCGATTTGCGCGACCGGCTTCCCGTTCCGCGCCAAGGCCGACCGGCTCGACGCCTACCTCCCGGTATTCGAAGCCGCGCTCCGCCGGTTCGAGGATCTGCGCCGCGCCGGGGCGGCGAGCCTCGACCTCGCGTGGACCGCGGCCGGGGTGTTCGACGGCTACTTCGAACAGGCGCTCGGAACGTGGGACGTCGCGGCGGGCGCGCTGCTCGTGCGCGAAGCCGGGGGAGTGGTCACCGACTGGACGGGCGACGACCGGGCGTGGCTCACGTCGGGCGACATCGTTGCCGCCCCGCCCGGCGTGCACGCCGAGCTCGTCGAGCTCACGCAGACAGCTGCGTGCTGAAGCCGGGCCGCTGACCCACAGCTCTTCGATCGGCACCGCCCGCTGACGCGCCGGGCCGAGGCGCCGATAGAACCGGGGACTCTGCTCGGGGTGCTGCTAGCAGCGTGGTCGTTACTTCGACGAAGGCGACGACGCCGTACCACCCAAGAGGTGTTGGT